>JAZAUJ010000028.1:0-8782 GCA_036342375.1 Anaerovoracaceae bacterium
TAGAAAGTTTAACTTCCTATTTATCGCATTATGGCAGTATTCCTACCAAAAGTCAATAATTTATCACCGTTTTGATACAATTTTTTCATAAAGACTCATTTACTGCCGCCCGGCCGTTATCGCCCGACGATCGTGCCCACATCTTTCCTGTAGTGAGCTCCGTCAAAATGTATCCTTTTCACATTGTCGAACGCCTTCGCGCGCGCCTCGTCATGGGTGGCTCCCGTGCACATTACCCCGAGCACGCGGCCCCCGTTCGTCACGACATTGCCAGCGCCGTCGAACCTCGTTCCGGCGTGGAACACGACGCAGTCGTCATCCACATCGCCGAGTCCCGATATGACTTTGCCTTTCGGGTAAGATCCCGGATAGCCGCCGGACGCCATCACTACCGTGACAGCGCGTCTGTCCGACCATTCGATATCGATCTCGCCAAGCCTGTTGTCCACGACAGCCTCGAATATGTCCAGCAGATCCGTATCGAGCCTGGCGAGCACCGACTGGCACTCCGGATCCCCGAATCTGTTATTGAATTCTATGACCTTCGGACCGTCCTCAGCTATCATGAGCCCGACGAACAGCACGCCCTGGAAATCGAGTCCGTCTTCCTGAAAGCCCTTCAGCGTCGGCTGAAGGATCTCGTCCATGATCCGCTTTTCGAGTTCCGGCGTGAATACAAGGCTCGGTGAATATGAGCCCATGCCTCCCGTGTTCGGGCCTTCGTCGCCGTCGAACACGCGCTTGTAATCCTGCGCGGACTCCATTGGAACGATAGTATTGTGATCGACGAAGCAGAGCATTGATGCCTCGACGCCGGTCAGGCATTCCTCCACGACGACGAGATCCGCCGCGCTCCCGAATTTGCGCTCGCCCATCATCTCTTCGATGCCGCGCGCGGCTTCATCAGCGTCTTTCGCGATAATTACGCCCTTTCCGGCCGCGAGGCCGTCCGCCTTCAGCACCATCGGGAAGCCGAACACGCCGATATCCGCCATGAGGCTGTCCTTATCGGTGTACTCTTTGTATTTCGCGGTAGGGATATTATGCCGCTCGAGAAAACTCTTCGTGAATGACTTGCTGCCCTCGAGGCGGGCGCAGCTTTTGTTCGGCCCGAACGCGCGGATGCCCTTCGCGTTCATCGCGTCTACGATGCCCATGGAAAGCGGGACTTCCGGCCCGACAACGACCAGGTCGATGTTTTCCCCCGCCGCGAAGTCAGTCAGTTTTTCGATATCCGTGTCGCCGATATCGACGCACACGGCCTGCTGCGCGATGCCGGCGTTTCCCGGCGCGCAGTATATCTCATCGACTTTCGGGCTCTGCGAAAGCTTCCACACTATGGCATGTTCACGGCCGCCGCCGCCTACAATAAGTACTTTCATTTCTTTTCCCCTGCTTTCTCGCTAAGTTTTCTGTCGTATATGTTTTTGTTTCCTTCTTCAGGCACATCGGTCGCGTATTCGCCGCTGAAGCACGCGTCGCAGTACCCGACGCCGGTCTCATTTCCGATGAGCATGCCGAGGTTGCTTACGCTCAGGTATCCGAGGCTGTCCGCCCCGATCGCGTCCGCGATCTCGTCCATCGGGTACCGGCACGCTATAAGGTAATCGCGCGAATCGATGTCCGTGCCGTAATAGCACGGGTTCATGAACGCCGGAGCCGACGACATCATGTGCACTTCCTTAGCGCCGGCTTCCCTCAGCAGCTTCACGATCCTCGCGCACGTCGTTCCGCGCACTATGGAGTCGTCCACAAGGACGACCCGCTTGTCCTTTACCGTCTCGGTGATGACATTCAGCTTTATCCTGACCTTGTCTTCACGGGCTTTCTGACCGGGCGCGATGAATGTCCTTCCTATATATTTGTTTTTTATGAATCCGATGCCGTACGGTATTCCGCTCTGGTTCGAATATCCGAGCGCCGCGTCGAGTCCCGAGTCCGGCACGCCGATCACGACGTCGGCCTGCACCGGATGTTCCATCGCGAGGCACGCGCCCGCCCTGATCCTGGCTTCGTGGACGCTTCTCCCCTCGATAACGGAATCGGGCCGCGCGAAATAAAGATACTCGAAGATGCATATCTTATGAGGCTTTTTCCCGCAGTGATCTCTGATCGATCTGATGCCGTCCTTATCGAACACGACGATCTCGCCCGGTTCTATATCGCGTATGTATTTCGCCCCGACGGCATCGAGCGCGCACGTCTCGGACGCGATGATATACGTCCCGTCGTCGCACTGACCGTAGCAGAGAGGCCTGAATCCGTGCTCGTCCCTCACGGCGACGATCTTCGTGGCCGACATTATCACCATCGAGAACGCGCCCTTTATGATATCCATCGCGTTGTTCACGGCCTCTTCGATAGAACCGGTCTTTATACGTTCCTTCGTAATTATGTACGATATAACCTCTGTGTCGCTCGTCGTGTGGAATATCGATCCCTGCAGCTCGAGCTCCGTCCTGAGTTCGTACATGTTCACGATGTTGCCGTTATGCGAAAGCGCCATGCGGCCTTTATGGTGATTCACCACGATCGGCTGCGAATTGAAGCGCTGGCTCGACCCCGTCGTCGAATACCTTACATGGCCGACGGCGAGCTGCCCCGTTCCGAGGCTGTCGAGTATCGCGGGAGTGAATACATCATTGACTATCCCGGCGTCCTTGTAATCATGGAATACGCCGTCATCGTTCACAACAATGCCGCAGCTTTCCTGACCGCGGTGCTGGAGCGCGAACAGGCCGTAATATGTCGTGCGCGCCACATCCTGCGTCTTTGAGCCGTATATCCCGAAAACGCCGCATTCTTCCCTTAAGTTGCTCATGCCTTCCCCCGTTTCTCCGCTATCATGCCTATCGCCTGCGGCAGTATCACATGCTCCGTTTCGAGCACGCGGGCCGCGAGGCTCTCCGGCGTATCATCGGGCAGCACCGGCACATGGCTCTGGATGATCGGCTCGCCCGTATCGATCCCTTCGTTCACATAATGGACCGTCGCGCCGGATTCTTTGTCGCCGGCTTCGAGCACCATGCGGTGCACGTTTATGCCGTAGCAGTCTTTCCCGCCGTGCTTCGGCAGCAATGCGGGATGTATGTTTATTATCCTGTGATCGTACTTCTTTATTATAGAAGGGGCAACGATGCTGAGATAACCCGCCAGCACTACGAGGTCTGTATCCTCTTCATCGAGCGCCCTTTCGACGGCCTTCATCCTGTCGTCCATATCCGGATAATTGTTTTTTGTGATACATTTTACCTTTATTCCGTGCTTTTCGGCCCTGTCGATCGCGCCGATGCCGTCCTTGCCGGCTATAAGCTGCACGATCTTCACGCCTTTCAGCTGTCCGGACTCCACGGCGTCTATTATCGACTGGAAATCGGTCCCGCCGCCTGACGCCAGCACGCTTATCCTCATATCATCCATTTATTATCACTTTCTCCGTCTGCGATCTTACGGCCCGGCCTATGACATTCGCGTCCTCTCCGGCCGCCGAAAGCGCCTTCATAACATCGTCCGCATCGTCTTCCCTCACGAACATCATCATGCCGATGCCCATGTTGAACGTGCGGAACATTTCATCTTCATCGATATCGCCCGCCTCAGCAAGCACGCCGAATATCGGAGGCACGTCCCACGAGCCCTTCCTGAACTCCGCCGCGATGCCTTCCGGCAGCACCCTCGGCACGTTCTCGTAGAACCCCCCGCCTGTGATGTGGCATATCCCGCGCACATCGAAGCCGCTTACGGCAGCGCACTGATTCGCGTATATCCTCGTCGGCCTCAGCAATGCATCGCCCAGCGTTTCCCCGAGTTCCGGAAGTTCCGTATCGACGGTCCATCCCATTTTCTCGAAGCATATCTTACGCACGAGCGAATATCCGTTGCTGTGGATGCCGCTCGAAGGAAGCCCGATGATGACATCGCCTTCTTCGATCCTTTCGCCGGTTATCATCTTGTCCTTGTCCACGATGCCGACGCTGAATCCCGCCATGTCGTACTCGCCCTCGCCGTAGAATCCCGGCATCTCCGCCGTCTCTCCCCCGACGAGCGCGCTCCTGCCCTGCACGCAGCCTTCCGTAACGCCTTTCACTATGTCCGCGATCTTCTCGGCCGAGACTTTCCCGGTCGCGATGTAATCGAGGAAGAAGAGCGGCGTCGCGCCCTGGCAGAGGATATCGTTCACGCACATCGCCACGCAGTCTATGCCCACAGTGTCGTGCCTGTCCATCATGAACGCTATCTTCAGTTTCGTCCCGACACCGTCTGTGCCGCTGACGAGGACCGGCTCCTTCATGCCGCCCGGGATCCTGTAAAGGCTCCCGAAGCTTCCGAGACCGGTGAGCACGTTTTCGTCAAACGTCCTCTTCACGTGATCCTTCATCAGCTTGACCGCGCGTTCGCCTTCTTTAGTGTCGACGCCCGCGTCTTTGTAAGTCAGTTTCGCCATGTGAATCTCCTGTCTATTTGCACGCTTCGCTCACGCGTCTGAAAACTTCCTGATACGTTTCCTCGACATTGCCGAGGTCTCTTCTGAATCTGTCTTTGTCCATCTTCTCGTTCGTCTCTACGTCCCACAGTCTGCATGTGTCAGGGGATATCTCGTCCGCAAGTATGATCTCGCCGTGGAATCTCCCGAACTCGAGTTTGAAGTCGACGAGCTTGAGGCCGATGCCGAGAAAGAATTTCTGCAGGTATTTATCTACCGCGAGAGCCATCTCCCTGATCTTCGCGTATTCCTCCCTCGTCGAGAGCCCGAGCGCGATCGCGTGGTCCTCGACCATCAGCGGATCGTGAAGATCGTCGTTCTTGTACGACGTCTCGAACGACGGCTCGCTGAAAACTATTCCCTCTTCAACGCCGTATCTCTTGGCGAACGAGCCGGCCGATATATTCCTGACAATGCATTCGAGCGGCAGGATCTCAACGTTCTTCACGACTGTCTCTCTGTCGTTCAGTTCTTCCACAAAGTGGGACGGGATGCCCGCTTCCTTCGACATTTTGTCCATGAGCATATTCGACATCCTGTTGTTGACGACTCCCTTCCCCAGGATCGTGCCTTTTTTCTGACCGTCGAACGCCGTCGCGGAATCCTTGTATTCCACTATCAGATAATCGGGATCGTCCGTCCTGAAGACCTTTTTCGCTTTTCCTTCGTAGATCTGTTCACCTTTTTTATACTCAGCCATTTTTCTACCTCCGTGTTCGGTTATCTTCCGAGTTCTCTGTCGATTTCTATAATGTTTTCTTCCTGGTCTTTTCTAAAGGCCTTCATCTTCTCCCGCAGTTCAGGATACTTCACGCTGAGTATCTGCACAGCGAGATATCCGGCATTCTTCGTCCCGTCTATCGCGACCGTCGCGACCGGGATCCCGGACGGCATCATAACTGTCGCGAGCAGCGCGTCCATGCCTTCGAGCGCCGCCGATTTCATAGGCACTCCTATGACAGGGAGCGCCGTGTTCGCAGCGATGAATCCCGCGAGATGAGCCGCCATGCCGGCGCAGGCTATGATGACTTCCACGCCGCGCGACTCCGCGCCCTGCGCGAACTCCACAGCGCGCCCGGGCGTCCTGTGGGCCGAGATCACGCGGACTTCTGTCTCCACGCCGAACTCATCCAGCACATCAATGCATTTTCTGACCTGATCGTAATCTGACTTGCTGCCCATGACTACAGCCGCTTTCATTTTGTGCCTCCTTTATTTGAAATAATTCACTCCGGATTCGAATATCTTCATGTCCTTCGGCCCCGGTACATTCTTGTATACGTTTTTCCCTATCCTTTCGGCGTGTCCCATCTTTCCGAAGATGCGTCCGTCCCTGCTCGTGATGCCCTCTATCGCCATCACTGAGCCGTTCGGATTGAACTCGATATCGTTCGAAGCTCTGCCTTCGTAGTCCACATACTGCGTCGCGATCTGACCGTTCCTGAGGAGTTCGTCGAGCAGATCCTCATCGCACACGAAATTCCCTTCGCCGTGCGATACCGGGATCGTGTACACGTCGCCCAGTTCGCAGCCCTGCAGCCACGGCGAAATGCGCGAGCAGACTCTCGTCCTCACGAGCGTAGACACATGGCGGCCGATCTTGTTATATGTGAGCGTCGGGCTCTTGTCTGTCATCGGCCTTATCTCGCCGTACGGCAGCAGACCGAGCTTCACGAACGCCTGGAACCCGTTGCATATCCCGAGCATAAGTCCGTCCCTGTTCTCAAGAAGATCCTTGACATCCTCGCTTATGAGAGGATTCCTGAATACAGCTGTAATGAATTTCGCGGATCCGTCCGGTTCATCGCCGCCGCTGAATCCGCCGGGCACCATGATGATCTGAGATTCTTTTATCTTCGTCGCGAGACCGCCTATGGACTCTACCAGCGAAAGTTCATCCAGATTCCTTATGAGATGCACATCGACGTCAGCGCCCGCGCGTTCAAACGCGCGCGCCGAATCGACCTCGCAGTTCGTTCCCTGGAATACCGGTATCACGACTTTCGGCTTCGCGAGCCTGACGGCCGGCGCGCCGCTGCATCCGACCATGTCGTTCACAGTCTGCACGACAGTCTCGTCCCGTTTTTTCTGATCGGGATATCTGACCGGGAAAACGCTCTCAAGCGGCTCTTTCCAGCGCTCGACAGCATCGTCAAGCAGTATCTCCTTCGTCCCGGCCCCTGTCTCGATAACGAGCTTCCCGTTTCCGACCGTTCTGCCGAGTTCTATGAAATCGACGCCTTCGAACATTTCCTCGAGGTCGGCGTTCCCGATGATCTCGAGAACGATGCCGCCGTAACAAGGACGTCCGAGTTCACTGAGCGTCATGCCCGAGATCTCGGCGCCCATCTTGTTTCCGGCGCACATCCTGAACAGCGTCATGAACACGCCGCCCTTCCTCACGGAATCAGCCGATATCGCCGTACCGTCTTTGATAAGTCCGGCGGCGCGGTCCATATTCTTCTTATATCCTTCAAAATCAATGATCTTGTTCTCATCGTAATGAGCCGGCAGCAGTACGATCCTGCTCGCGCGCTCTTTGAATTCGGCGCTGATGACATTGTTCGCGTCGACAGCGCACACGGCGAACGACAGCAATGCCGGCGGCACATTTATATCCTCGAATGTTCCCGACATGGAATCCTTCCCTCCTATGGCAGGAATGCCGAGTTCCTTCTGTACCTTCAGCGCTCCGAGAAGAGCGGCCATCGTCTTGCCCCACATCATATCCGTGCTGAGCTTTCCGAAGAACTCCTGGAACGTGAGTCTCGCCTTTTTCCTGTCGCCGCCCAGCGCGACGAGCTTCGTCACCGAATCTATCACCGCGTACATCGCGCCGTGATAAGGCGAACATTTCGCGAGCTGCGGATCGTATCCGTATGTCATGATCGTTGCCGTTTCAGTTTCGCCCTTCGTGACAGGAAGTTTCGCAGCCATGCCGGGTTCCGGCGTGAGCTGGTATTTCCCTCCGAGCGGCATCAGCACAGTCGCGGCTCCGATCGTCGAGTCGAACATTTCTATGAGCCCCTTCTTCAGGCAGCAGTTGAGATCGTCTAGATATTCTTCCGGATCGGCTTTCGCCTCCATCGGGCTGAGATCCACATCGGCAGGGACCTTGACTGTAGCCTCCTGCTTCGCGCCGTTCGTATCGAGGAAATCTCTCGACAGACTGAGCACGACATTGCCGCGCCACACCATGGTG
This sequence comes from Anaerovoracaceae bacterium, assembly GCA_036342375.1. Lineage (GTDB taxonomy): Bacteria > Bacillota > Clostridia > Peptostreptococcales > Anaerovoracaceae > JALCRY01. The sequence continues at coordinate 7,686 of JAZAUJ010000028.1, forward strand.
ATGCGCCTCGGCGCTACGACCCTTGCTACTGTCGTGGCTTCGAGATTCTCCTCCGCGGCGAAATTCTTGAAGGCTTCCTCTTCATTCGCCGGGACTACGACAGCCATTCTTTCCTGCGATTCAGAGATCGCGAGCTCGGTGCCGTCCAGACCCTCGTATTTCTTCGGCACAGCGTCAAGATTTATCTCGAGCCCGTCCGCGAGTTCGCCGATCGCGACTGAAACGCCGCCGGCTCCGAAATCGTTGCAGCGCTTTATGAGCGTCGATACTTCTTTTCTTCTGAACAGTCTCTGGATATTTCTCTCCACAGGCGGATTGCCCTTCTGGACTTCTGCCCCGCATGTCGTGAGCGACTGCGTCGTATGCTTCTTCGACGCGCCGGTAGCGCCTCCCATGCCGTCTCTTCCTGTGCGTCCTCCCACAAGGATCACGACGTCGCCCGGCTCAGGCTGGGAGCGCCTGACGTGATCGGCAGGCGCGGCGCCGATGACTGCGCCGACCTCCATGCGCTTCGCGACATAATCTTCATCGTAGACCTCGTCCACCTGACCCGTCGCGAGTCCGATCTGGTTGCCGTACGAGCTGTAACCCTGGGCGGCGCCTATCGTTATCTTCCTCTGCGGAAGTTTTCCTTTCATCGTTTCGGCGAGCGTCTTCCTCGGGTCTGCAGCGCCCGTCACGCGCATCGCCTGATAAACATATACTCTTCCCGAAAGCGGGTCCCTTATCGCGCCTCCGAGACACGTCGCGGCTCCTCCGAACGGCTCTATTTCCGTCGGGTGATTGTGCGTTTCATTTTTGAACATCACGAGCCAGTCCTCAGGCTCGCCGTCGACGATCGCTTCGACCCTGATGGAGCATGCATTGATTTCGTCCGATTCATCAATGTCCGTGACCGCGCCGGTCTTCTTCAGATATTTCGCGCCGATCGTGCCGATGTCCATGAGGCACACGTCCTTCGGCCTGTCGCCGTACACATAATCCCTCATGTTCATGTATTCCTGGAAAGCGGCGCGCACGAGTTCGCTGTACGGGCCGTTGTCGAAATACATATCCGAGAGCTTTGTGTTGAATGTAGTGTGGCGGCAGTGGTCCGA
>JAZAUJ010000029.1:0-8744 GCA_036342375.1 Anaerovoracaceae bacterium
CTGAGATGGGTGCTCGGCGAGCAGAGTTCGAGAGCGCTGCGCGGCGACAGCATGGAAGATGTCATTTTTGCCGGCACCGCGAGCCGCAGATCGCGCGGCATGGCGGAGGTAACTCTCGTCATAGATAACAGCGACGGCGCTATGCGCATTGATTATAACGAGGTCGCCATCACGCGCAGGATGTACCGGTCGGGCGAGAGCGAATATCTGATAAACAACAACAGATGCAGGATGAAGGATATCCGCGAACTGATCATGGATACAGGCATCGGCGTCGAGGGGTATTCCATTATCGGACAGGGCAGGATCTCGGATATCATCAGCAATAATACAGACAGTATCAGAGAGATACTCGAAGAGACGGCCGGCATCGCTTCTTACAGGAGCAGGAAAGCCGCGGCGGAGCGGAAACTCGTTTCGGCGAAGAACAATATGGACAGGGTGAACGATATCATAGGAGAGATAGAATCCAGGATAGGCGGCCTTAAGTCCGACAGCGAGAAGGCCCGCGAGTATCTCGAACTGCGCGGCAGGCACCGCGAGCTTGAAATAAATATCACCCTCCGGAATATAGAAAAGACAGAAGACCTGCGCAGGGAAGTCGCCGAGGATATAAAGCAGCTCGGCGGACAGGTCTCCGAATGAGAAAACCGGAGAAACGAGCTCGCCGCATTGATAAGCGAAGACAGCGAAAAGCGCGACAGGCTGACGGGGGAAATAGAAGACCTCCGCAGCAGGCAGGTCCGGCTGTCCGGCGAGATCGTAAGACTTGAAAATGAGGGCGAACTTTACAGCGAGCGCATGTCGTCAGCGAACAGGGACATAGAGCGCCTGGAACGCGAGATAAAGGAAATAGAAAGCAAAGCGGCGAGGGAAAGGGAAAATTCCGAATCGCTGTTCAGCACGAAAACGACCGCGGACGCAAGGCTCGCGGAGATGAAAGAAGCGCTCAGAGAGAAGACGGACAGATATGCCGCGCTCGACGAGGAACTTTCCGGGATAGACAGGAAGATCGCGGACGGCAAAAACAGGGCGATAGAGCTGCAGGGGCAGATAAGCGCGAATGCGGCCGAGATAAGCAGCATGAAGAGCATGCGCGACAGCCTGACGGAGCGGCTTGAGAAGGCGAGGTCCGAGAAGGACCGCGTGGGAAGCGAGAACGCGAAGACGGAAGACGAGCTCCAGCGTGCGAAGAGGAAGCGCGCGGAGATAAAAAGCAATCTCAGCGCGGCGGAATCCGTACGCGATTCGCTGAACGATACATATACGGAACATTACGAACGCGAGCGCGAGCTCGCGGAGGAATTGAGCGCTCTGAATTTTGAGATCGGGCGTCTGTCGTCCCGCCGCAAGACCATCGAGGAGATGGAGAGCAACTACGAAGGATACAGGCATGGCGTGCGGTATGTGATGAGGTCCGGCCTCAAGGGCATAGAAGGGACGGTGGCCGAGCTGATAGAAGCGCCGGAAGGGCGCGAGGCCGCGATAGAAACGGCGCTCGGGCAGACGCTCCAGAATATCATATGCGATTCTACCGATACGGCGAAGCGCGCTATAGAGATGCTGAAAGAGAGCCGGGCAGGACGCGTGACATTCCTGCCTGTCGATTCCGTAAAAGGGCGCAGGCGCAGCGAGGATGACGCCATAAGGGGCGAAGCCGGTTTTCTCGGGTTCGGACCTGAGATCGTAAAGTACGACAGGCGGTACGCTGACATCATAGATTATCTGCTGGGCGGCGCGGCTGTCGTAGCAGATATGGACGCCGCGGCGCGGCTTTCGAAAAAGTACGGCGGCGGCCTTAGGTTTGTAACGCTCGACGGAGAGATAATCAATGCCGGCGGCGCTGTGACGGGCGGGCGGTATAAGAACAGGACCGCCGCGTTCCTGGAGCGCAAAGCCGAGGTCACGGCCCTCGGAAAGCGGATAGACGAGGCGAGAGCCGAGTCAGGCGAGAAGCAGAGAGAAAAGGATGAAATAGCTGAAGCGCTTAGGGAGGAGTCGGCGCAGATAGCCGAAAAGCGCGAGGAGATAAGGGAAATAGAGCGCGAGTACTTCGCGCAGGACAACGCGGTCGCGATCATAGAAGGGTCGATGTCAGAGCGCGAAGAGCGTTCGGGCAGGCTCCAGCGCGAGATAGATTCCATCGGCGAAGAACAGACAGACTCCGACAGCCGCATGAGCGAACTGTCCGGGAAGGATGAAGAAATGCGCGCTGAAAAGGAGCGTCTCGAAAAAGAGATAGAAGAACTCACAGAGGACCTCGAAAAGAGGAGCGGCGCATTGCAGCAGCTCGACGAAGAGATAACGCGCGACAGGATAGATCTCGGAGCATTCGAAAGCGAAAAAAACAGCATCGATGTTGTCGTTGAAAAAACGAAAGAGACGCTCGACGGTTACGGGCGCGACAGGGAGGCCCGCGAAAGCGAGCTCGAGATGAGAAAGGCCGAGCGGAAGACGCTGCAGGAGAATTTCAGAGGCGGCAGCGGCGAAGCGGACAGACTCCGCGCGGAAAAGGAGACCGTGGACGCGGATATAGAGAGCCGCGCAGGAGAGAAGGCCGTCGTGGCTGAGCGTCTCGCGGCGAACACGGCTGAGAAACGCGAACTCGATGAGAGATACGAGAGTGTGCGCGACCAGAAATATCAGCTTGAAATAAAGCAGACGCGCTATGATACGCAGCTCGAGAACGCGAAATCGAAACTGTGGGACGACTTCGAGATATCCTATATGGAAGCGCTCGACCTGAAAGACGAAAATATAAAAATCAGTTCGGCCGTCACGGAGAACCGCGCGATAAAACGGAGACTCAGCGAACTCGGCGATGTGAATGTCGGCGCTATAGAGGAGTATGAGCGCGTCAGCGAGAGGTACGGATTCCTCACGACCCAGCGCGCGGACATACAGAAGTCGACCGACGAGCTCGAAAAGATCATCGCGGAGATGGACAGAGTCATAAAGGCGAAGTTCAAAGCGAGCTTCGACAGCGTGACGGATAATTTCGAAGACGTGTTCCGCACGCTTTACGGCGGCGGTCACGCGAAGATTATGCTCGCCGACGAAAGCGACCCGTTCAACTCCGAGATAGAGATCACCGCTCAGCCCCCGGGCAAGCAGCTCAAGCACATTAATCTGCTGTCGGGCGGCGAGAAGACGATGACTGCTATAGCCCTGATGTTCGCCGTACTGAAGACAAAGCCGACGCCGTTCTGCATACTCGACGAGGTGGAAGCGGCGCTCGACGATCAGAACCTGGAGATATTCGGGAACTACGTGAGAGAATTCAGCGGCGTGCAGTTCACGCTCATCACTCATCAGAAGGCGACAATGGAACACGCGGACACGCTTTACGGCATCACGATGCCCGAGAGCGGCGTCTCGAAAGTATATTCACTCAGGATGGAGGACGCGGAGCGGCAGGATACGCCCGCGTAGCCTCATCAATGCGCGGAGCGCGGATCAGAGAGGAAGACTGCAGACATGGCATATAAAAAGGAAAAGGGATTCTGGGGGCGCATGGGCCAGAGGATAGGTGACGCCTTCATGGACAGGCCGAAGCCGGACGAAGAACTGCTGGATGAGCTCGAGGAGATACTCATCACATCGGACATCGGCATGGTGACGACCGAAAATATCATTACGAAGCTCAGGGAAGATATCAGGATGGACCGACTGCGCACGGCCGACGATGTCAGGGAAGACATAAAGAAAATCGTCGCGGAGCTCGTGGATAAGGGCGACCGCATGAAATTGAGCGATGAGACGCCACTCGTCGTGGTGATGATCGGCATAAACGGCGGCGGCAAGACAACGACTATAGCGAAACTTGCCCACAAACTCCAGGACGAAGGAAAGACAGTCCTGCTCGCCGCGGCGGATACGTTCAGAGCGGCCGCGGCCGAACAGCTTACGATATGGGCCGACAGACTCGGCGCGGATATAGTGAAGCACGGCGAGGGAGCGGATCCTTCGGCCGTCATTTATGACGCGATACACGCGGCCAGAGCGCGCGGCACCGATGTGCTGATATGCGATACGGCCGGCAGGCTGCAGACCCAGAAAAACCTTATGCAGGAACTCGAAAAAATGAACAGAGTGATAGACCGCGAATGGCCGGAGGCCGCGCGCGAAACACTTCTTATACTCGACGCGACTACAGGCAAGAACGCTGTGTCGCAGGCGAAGGAGTTCGGGAGCATCGCCGAGCTTTCGGGCGTCGTCATCACTAAACTCGACGGGACTGCGAAGGGCGGCATTGCCATAACGGTCGCAGATGAATTCGATATGCCGATAAAATTCGTCGGCGTCGGCGAAGGCATAGATGATCTCGAAGAATTCGATCCCGAAGATTTCGCCGGAGGTATTTTCGATGAGCAGTAGACCCGTCGTCGCGGTCGTGGGACGGCCGAATGTCGGCAAGTCGACATTTTTCAACAGGATCGTAGGCCGCCGCGTTTCCATAACCGGCGACACGCCCGGCGTCACGCGCGACCGCATATACGCGGAAGCGGAGTGGCGCGGCGTGACATTCGGTCTTATAGACACGGGCGGCATAGAGCCCGACAGCGATGAGCTCATACCGTCGCGCATGAGAGAGCAGGCGCAGATCGCGATGGATCTTGCGGATGTCATCCTGTTTATGGTGGACGGCCGCGAAGGACTGACGAGCAGCGACCGCGATGTCGCTGACATGCTCCGCCGCACGCGGAAAAATATCGTGCTCTGCGTAAACAAGATCGACGATCCGGCGAAGCAGACAGATTTCTATGATTTTTACGAACTCGGTATCGGGGAACCGATGCCGATCTCCGCGGCTAACATGCTCGGTATCGGCGATCTGCTCGATGTGATAGTAAACGACCTTCCCGATGGAGCCGGCGAAGATGATGAGGAAGAGATACGCGTCGCGGTCATAGGAAAGCCCAACGCCGGAAAATCATCTCTCGTCAATGCGCTGCTCGGCGAGGAGCGTGTCATCGTCTCTCCTGTCGCCGGCACAACGAGGGATTCCGTCGACACGCCGCTCGAACGCGGAGGGAGGAGATTCCTCCTGATAGACACCGCCGGCATCAGGCGGAAAAACAGAGTGACCGGCGACATAGAACGGTACAGCGTGATACGCGCCGTCGCCGCCATCGAACGCAGCGACGTCTGCATCCTGATGATAGACGCGCAGGACGGCGTAACAGAACAGGACAAAAAGATCGCCGGGATGGCGCACGAAGCGGGCAAGGGCGTGATGATCGTCGTGAACAAGTGGGATCTCATAGAAAAAGAGACGAACACGATGAAAAAATACACGGACGATATAAGGTCGCAGCTGCAGTTCCTGTCATACGCGCCGGTGATGTTCATTTCAGTGAAAACCGGAAAGCGCATGGACGGCGTGCTCGAAAAGGCGGCCGAGATAGCGGAGAACCGCAGGAAGCGCGTCCCGACGGGACAGCTCAACAGCCTCATAGCGGACGCCGTGATGATGCAGCAGACGCCGTCGGACAAGGGAAAGCACCTGCGCATCTATTACGCGGCGCAGATAGGCACAGAACCCCCGCTGTTCTCATTCAGTGTGAATTCGAGAGATCTGATGCATTTTTCGTACGCGCGCTATCTCGAGAACAGGATAAGGGAAGCATTCGGATTCGAAGGGACATCGGTAAAATTCGTTTTTAAAGAGAAGAGGCGCAGTGAAGATGTTTAGCAGTATTTACACAGACTCGACATGGGCGCTGTTCGCGCTTGCGATAGTGATAGCGTACGCGCTCGGCGATCTTTCGGGCGCGCAGATCATATCGCGGTCGAAGGGCGTCGACATAAAGAAAGAGGGAAGCGGCAATGCCGGCACAACGAATGTTCTGAGAGTGCTCGGCATAAAGTCGGCTGTCGGCACGCTCGCGATAGATGTGCTGAAAGGCACGGGCGCCGTGCTTCTCGGAGACGCGATGGCCGGCCGCTGGTGCGCGATGCTGTGCGCGCTCGCGGTGGTCGCGGGCCATGTCTGGCCGGCGGCTTATAAATTCAAAGGCGGGAAGGGGGTAGCGACGATATTCGGCGCTACGCTCGGACTCGACTGGCGCGCCGGACTGCTGGCGCTTCTGTGCGTCGTCATCGGCGTACTGATATCGCGCATGATGTCAATGGGCTCTATCGTGGGAGTATTCACATATCCTGTGATCATATACTTCCTCGTGCCCGACTTTTTCATATTTTCGCTTCTGCTGGCATTGCTCGTTCTGCTGAAGCATACCAGCAATATAAAGAGGATGCTGGCCGGCGAAGAGCCGCACATCCGGTTCAGGCGCGGACCTGGGGATGAGATAAAAACTGGTTCGCCTCACGGCGGCGGAAAGGACAGCTGATATGAATAATAAGAAAATCGGCGTTATAGGAGCGGGAAGCTGGGGAACGGCGCTCGCGATAACGCTCAGCAATAAGGGACACGATGTCAGGATATGGGACCTCGATAAAGAACATCTCGAGGCGCTCGGCCGCGACAGAGAGAACAAAAAATATCTTCCGGGCGTAAAATTCTGCGAAAGGCTGAATACGGCCGCGACAGTGGAAGAAGCCCTCGGATGGGCGGACATCGCGCTGTTTTCCGTGCCCGCGCAGCATTTCCGCGCGGCATTCAAGGGCGCTCTGCCATATATTCGAAGCGACATGCCGGTCTTGAACGTGGAGAAGGGCATAGAACAGAAAACACTGAAGCGCATGTCGGAGATCGCATTCGAGATCAGGCCGGACGTAAGATACGTCATACTCTCCGGGCCGTCGCACGCCGAGGAAGTCTGCAAGGCCCTGCCGACGACCGTCTGCGTCGTTTCAAAGGATAAAAAACTCGCGCGCGCCATGCAGGATGTATTCATGACAGACCGGTTCAGAGTGTATACGGCTGACGATATCGTGGGGACAGAACTCGGAGCGTCTCTGAAGAACATTATCGCGCTCGGCGCGGGCATATCGGACGGCATGGGATTCGGCGACAATGCGAAAGCGGCGCTGATGACGAGAGGACTTGCCGAGATCCAGAGACTCGGGATAGAGCTCGGCGCGAACCCGCTCACATTTCTCGGCCTCACAGGCGTGGGCGACCTTATCGTCACATGCACGAGCATGCATTCCAGAAACAGGAGATGCGGCATACTGATAGGCCAGGGCATGGAGCCCGACAAGGCCGCGAAAGAGATCGGCATGGTAGTGGAAGGATATTATACGACAGAGGCGGCGTATGAACTCGCGAAAAAAACGGGCGTCGAGATGCCGATCACCGAGGCTATCTACAGACTTATAAAAGGAGAGATAAAAGCCGGCGAAGCGCTCACCGCGCTTATGGGCAGAGACAAAAAAGATGAAAGAGGATAAGACATTCAACATCAGGACCATGGGCTGCCAGATGAACGAGCGCGATTCGGAAACGCTCGCAGGCATGCTCACGGAACTGGGTTATGTACATGTAGACGACCCGAAAAAAGCCGACGTGGCCATAATAAACACATGCTCTGTCCGCGATAACGCGGACAAGCGCTTTTTCGGAACGCTCGGGCAGCTGAAAAAAGTAAAGGAGCAGCGTCCCGGATTTATCGTATGCGTCTGCGGATGCATGATGCAGCAGCAGACCGTCATAGACGAACTGAAAGCGAAATACCCGTGGGTCGACATCGTCTTCGGGACATACAATATACACGAATTTCCCGCATTGCTGCAGAAAGTCTCTCTCGAGAAAGAAAAGATCATCGACGTGTGGGACAGCCCGGGCGGCATCATAGAGGGACTGCCGCATGAGCGCAGGTACAGCTTCAAGGCGTTCGTCAATATCATGTACGGCTGCAATAATTTCTGCACATACTGTATCGTGCCTTACACGCGGGGACGCGAGCGCAGCAGGCGGCCGCAGGATATAATCGCCGAGGCAAGGCGTCTCGCGGCCGACGGCGTGAAGGAGATAACGCTGCTCGGCCAGAACGTGAATTCATATGACGGCGGGGAATGCGATTTCGCGGGCCTCCTTTACATGCTCAACGGCGTGCCCGGCATCGAACGCATAAGATTCATGACGTCGCATCCCAAGGATCTGTCGGAGCGCCTGATACAGGCATACAGGGACTGCGGGAAACTCTGCCATAATATCCACCTGCCGGTGCAGTCCGGCAGCAATGCCGTGCTGCGCAGGATGAACAGGCACTATGACCGCGAGAAGTATCTCGGCATCGTAAGGAAGCTCCGCGATGCCGTGCCGGATATCACGATATCGACGGATATCATCGTCGGTTTTCCCGGGGAGACGGAGCGGGACTTTCAGGATACGCTGGATCTCGTGAACGAGGTGAAGTACGATTCGGCATTCACGTTCCTGTATTCGAAAAGGCCCGGCACTCCGGCGGCAGAGTATGAAGACCAGATAGAAGAGAGCGTGAAACACGAAAGATTCGGGCGGCTCGTAGATGCCGTGAACACGCACGCGGCGGAAAAGAATGCCGCGATGATCGGGCGGCGCGAGCGCATACTCGTCGAGGGGCCGAGCAGACATAATAAAGAGACTCTGACAGGCAGGACAGACGGTTTCAAGGTGGTGGATTTCGCGGGGCCCGATACTCTCATCGGAGGGTTCTGCGATGTCGAGATAACCGAAGGAAAAACATTCAGCCTGAAGGGGAAACTGCTGTAATATCAAGGGCCGCAGGATCGCCGGACGATAATTTACCGAAAATTCTCACTATCTTTAAATGCTTGTTAAAAGATGTTTATTATTA
>JAZAUJ010000030.1:0-8724 GCA_036342375.1 Anaerovoracaceae bacterium
ACAGACAATACTGAGAATGATACATGCGACTATGAATGCGGAAATATACATTAAAATACCTTTACGGTATTCCTTTTTGTTTTCCTTCGCTTCCCTTTTCATGACCTCGGAATAGCCGAAATCGGCATACCCCTCGTCCTCGTCGTTATATTCTTCCTCGTCGATATCATATGCCTCGAAACCGAAATCATCGACATCAGACCGGTCCTCTTCCTGTTCGCGGTTTTCTTCCGGGATCTCCTTCGGCCTGTTCTCAGCGCCGTATTCCTCTTCGCCTTCTGACGGCGTAAGGCCGAGGTCTTCCCATTTCATTTTTTTCGATTCTTTTCCAAACACAGGTATTCCTCCGCATTGATTCTTTTCGCGGGCAGGCCGCTCCATACATTTTATCATCGCAGTATCGATACTTCAACGGTTTTATGTTATAATACGTAAGTGCGCCAGACGCGCAGATAACAGAAAAGAGGTCAATTAATGTACAGCAGGAAAATCATTGCGGTCATAGCCGCATATATGGTGGCCGTCATCGCGGCGTTCGCGATAGGCTACGCCATGCGTTCATATATCGTGCCGCTCGTGATCGGCGCCGCGGCGCTCACATATATGATATATACGATCGTATCTTATTTCAGCGATAAGAAAGCGGGCCGTTCTACGTACGGATATGTGAAAGTCATAGGGTATCAATGCGCCGTCGTCGTGATGTTCGCATTGATGACTTATTCGTTCAGTCTCAACTGATCAAGGAGTGAAATATATGAGTGAAGGATGCAATCATGACTGCGCTTCATGCAAGGAGAACTGCGCGGAAAGGGATCCGTCGAGTTTCCTTCAGAAGCCGCACGAAGGCACACATGTAAAGAAAGTCATCGCCGTTGTCAGCGGAAAAGGCGGCGTAGGAAAATCGCTCGTGACCGGCATCGCCGCTGTCACGGGGCGCCGCGCCGGGAAGAATATCGCAGTGCTCGACGCCGACGTGACGGGTCCGTCCATCCCGAAGATGTTCGGTATCGGCGGGCACGCTATGGCGAATGAAGAAGGGATACTGCCGGCGGAGACAAGGACCGGCATTAAGATGATGAGCACGAACCTCGTTCTCGAGGACCCCGAAGCGCCTGTCATCGTAAGAGGCCCTGTGATCTCAGGGCTCGTGAGCCAGTTCTGGACGGACGTCCTCTGGGGAGATATAGACTATATGTTCATCGACATGCCTCCGGGCACAGGCGATGTCCCGCTCACGGTGTTCCAGTCCATACCGGTCGACGGGATCATCGTAGTGACCTCCCCTCAGGAGCTCGTAGGGATGATCGTCGGAAAAGCTCTGCAGATGGCTGAGAAAATGAATGTCCCGTGCCTGGGCCTCATTGAAAATATGAGTTATGTGCAGTGTCCGGACTGCGGGGCGCGGATACCGGTGTTCGGAGAGTCGCACGTGGATGAAGTCGCTGGAAAATACGACGTGCCTGTACTGGCCAAGATGCCTGTAGTGCCGGACCTCGCGGCGCTCTGCGACGCCGGCGCTATCGAAGCGTTCGAGGGCGACTGGCTCGGCGGTATGTTCGAAAAGATTTAGACCGGAGAAACTCAAAACCGGACGCGGTCATATCCGCGCCCGGTTTTTTATATTCCCGCGGGGCCGGTCATCTCATGTGCACTTCGTAGTTCTTCTCACGCAGTCTCTGCCTTAACATGTCAACATGCTTCGCGTCTCTCGTCTCGAGCTCGAGCGATACGATGATGTACCCGACCTCTATATAGCGGCGCGACCTTTCATGGTTCACGTTCAGGATATTCGCCCCTGTTTCAGATACGATCTGCAGGAGTTCCACGAGCGAACCCGGCCTGTCCGGGAGCACCGTATCGAAAAAGACTTTGCGCTGGGCCTTGACGAGGCCGTTGTCTATAACGCGCGTCATAGTATTGATATCGATATTGCCGCCGGATATCAGCGAAACGACATTCCTCGACGCCGCGCCCGGGATCTTCCCGTTTATCAGAGCGGCCGTCGGGCACGCTCCGGCGCCTTCGGATATCGTTTTCACTTCTTCCAGCAGCAGGAGTATCGCCTGCGCGATCTCCGACTCATCGACCGTCACGATATCGTCAACATATTCTTTTACTATCTCAAACGTATTTTCACCAGGCGTCTTGACCATGATGCCGTCAGCCAGGCTCGCGGGCCCGTCCACAGTCTCGCGCCTGCCGGCCCTGAGAGACCTTTTCATGGACGGGATATTCTCCGTCTGGACGCCTATGACCTTCACGCCCGGCTTTATATGCTTCGCCGCGAAAGATATGCCGGAAATAAGGCCGCCTCCGCCTACCGGCACAACGATGATATCTGTCTCCGGCAGCTGCTCAAGTATCTCGCACGCTATCGTGCCCTGCCCCGCGATCACGAGCGGATCGTCGTAGGGATGCACGAATGTGAGTCCCCTTTCCTTCGCGAGACGGTCCGCCTCCGCCGCCGCGTCGTCAAAGAACGCCCCCTTCAGCACGACGTCGGCTCCGTAAGACCTCGTGTTCTTTACTTTCGTCATCGGCGCGTGCTCGGGCATGCATATCACAGCGTTCGTGCCGTACTCTTTCGCGGCGAGCGCGACGCCCTGGGCGTGGTTGCCGGCCGACGCCGCTATAACGCCCCTAGCCTTCTCTTCGTCGGTCAGGCTCGCGACCTTGTTATAAGAGCCTCTCAGTTTGAATGAACCTGTCCTCTGGAGATTTTCCATCTTGAGCCATACGCTGCAGTTAGATCTTTCGCTGACCTGATGCGAATGCGAAAGGCCCGTCACCTGCGCGACGCCCTTTATCCGCTCTCTCGCTTCATTTATCATATCCATGGTAAGAATTTCAGACATAGGATCCTCCCTTCGGGAAAAAGAAATCATTATTATTTATTATATCCCAGCCGACGTCCGGGCGCCACACCGCAGCTCCATTTCTGCGAAAGAAAAACGGACACGCGTAAAGCATGTCCGTCTGCAACGCCGTCAATGCATTGCTGCTCAGATCTTCTCCTCTATGACATCCGCGAGTGTGCTCATATCCACATTCCCGCCGGAAACGAGGGCGACGACGTTCTTCACGCCGTCCAGACTTATCTTTCCGTTCAGCAGCGCCGCGCCCGTGCATGCGCCGGCGCCTTCAGGCACGGTCTTGATGTCCTCTATCAGCAGCCTCATCGCGTCCGCGACTTCATCGTCATCTACAGTAACTACATCGTCCACATACTTCTGGACGAGCCCGAACGTATTGTCCCCGGGAGCTCTGGCCATAATGCCGTCGGCCAGGCCCTGCGTGCCGTCGACAGTCAGGATCTTCCCGGCTTCGAGAGATTTCTTCATCGACGGGAGCCTTGAAGACTCGACGCCTATTATTTTGATGTCCGGTTTGATATGTTTCGCCGCATACGCGATACCGGCGATAAGGCCGCCGCCGCCGACCTGGACTACTATCATGTCGGTGTCCGGAAGTTCATCCAGTATCTCGCACCCTATGGTCGCGTCGCCCGCCATAACGAGAGGATCGTCGCATGAATGCACGAATGTATATCCGTGCTCTTTTTCCAGGCGTCTCGCTTCCGCCAGCGCGTCGTCCACGAACTGGCCTTTGAGCACGATCTCAGGTCCGTAGGCCCTCGTGCGTTCTATCTTCGTTTTCGGCGCCGCTTCCGGCATGCAGATCACAGCTTTCGCACCGAATTCCTTCGCGGCGAGCGCGACGCCCTGGGCGTGGTTGCCGGCCGAAGCCGCGATAAGGCCGCGCGCCTTTTCCTCATCGGAAAGGCCCGATATCATATTGTACGCGCCTCTCAGCTTGAACGATCCCGTTCTCTGCTGATTCTCAAGTTTGAAATACACATTGCAGCCCGCCCTGCGGCTCGCGGCCGGTGAAAGCGGCTGCATCGTCCTGCGGGCAACGCCGTCGAGACGCTCCCTGGCCTGTTTTACCATTTCCATCGTCAGCAGTTCAGACATTACTTCCTCCCTTCGGTAATCGAATACTGTTGTAACCAAATATATTATATCTCATATGACGCGTCATTTCTACATGAATTTATTTTTTTCTTCTTCCTGCGCACCGCGCTGGATAAACGTTTCTTAATAACGTAAAATAGTAACAGGAGCGTGATGCACGATGTATGAAATAAAAAGCGGAACAGAACACGGAAAATATATAGTCAGCCCGTCGACCGTCGGACTTTATCTGAACGGCCGCACAGAGGAAGGGAAAACCAGAGGCTGGCTGATAGACACCGGGAATGACAAAGACGCCGGCAAGAAGATCATAAGATCGCTGGAAGGAGGCGGCATAGAGCTTCAGGGGATATTCCTCACCCATCACCACGCCGATCATGCCGGCGGATGCAGGATGCTCCAGAACAGGCTCGGGGCTCCCGCGTACGCGAGAGGCATGGAATCATGCATTGCTGAAAATCCCGTGATGGAGACGATGCTTCTGTACGGAGGCGACCCTCCCAAAGAACTGCGGCACAAATTCCTCATGGCGCAGGCGTGCGCGTGCAGTGACCTCGCGAAACACGAGGACGCGCTTCCGGAGGGGCTTGAAATGATACCTCTGCCGGGGCATTCTCCCGACATGGCTGGATTCCGGACGGACGACGGCTGCGTATATCTCGCGGACTGCGTCGCGGACGAAGCAATGCTCGAAAAACATAAGATGTGGGTCGTTTATAACGTGGAGGACTTCCTCGCGACTCTGAAAAAAGTCAGGGAAATGGAAGCAGAGATATTCATTCCCGCTCACGCCGGACCGGCCGAAGATATAAAAGAGCTCGCGGACCTCAACATCGAAGCCGCGCATGACTGCGCGGACATGATAGAAAGACTGATAAGAGATCCTCTCTGCTGCGATGAGCTTATCCGGGCCGTTTTTGAAGAAATAAAGATGGAGTTCAGCATACCGCAGTACATACTCATAGGAAGCACTGTGCGGGCGTATCTGACATTCCTCGAGAAGAACGGCCGTGCCGTCCAGGAAACGGACGGCGGCCTTGCTGTCTGGAAAGCGATATCTTAGTTTTAAACAGAAAACGGCGGCCCTGAGGCCGCCGTTTTTTCTTTAAGGTTCTAAAGCGTCGTAAGACTGCTTACCGGAACATAACCCTTATAAGTCACTCCTCCGGTCGTGACTGCTACATAGTACCATCCGTTTATTGTTTTGTGGATGCGTAATGTTTTTCCTTTAGCTATTGTCTTGACCGCATCATACGAAGTGCCGGCTCCGCTCCTTATCGTGACACTCGTTTTTGTCTTTCCGTAGCAGAGTGTATTTACATATACCGGTCTTATGTAGCCTGTATATGTCTTACCGCCCGTGGTATATGATACGTGGTACCATGGATTCATCGACCTGTCATATACCATAGCTATGACATCCAGTTTCGTTTCCTTTCTTACAAGCAGTCCGCTTCCCGAAGACTGTACGGGCTGCTTCTTCAGATATATTTTCTCAACATTCACGACTGCTTTTTTCGTATACCTGAGGCCGGTGTATGACGTAACATACCCTGACGACAGATTCTTTTTAGTGTTATACGGATTTGAGTAATTCGCCCTTATCTTGAAAAAGTATTCTCTTCCGCCCTGAAGTCCGCTCACGACGCATGATGTCGAATTTGTATTCACATATTTAAGATACGTACCGCAGTTGTATCTGTCGTAGACATAGACTCTGTAACTGGATGCCCCGGGCGCGGCTGTCCATTTAACTGTGATCGAATTTGTCGACCGCGCTGCATGCCGCAGGCCGCACACATACCCGGCATCCATGTCCACGTTGCCGCTGATTCCTGATACACTGCCCTCGCTCGTCCACTGCCAGTAATGATAAGCTCCGCTGTAACTGCTGACACTGCCGCCTGACGTGTAATTCGCCAGCCATATTTTCCCGTAATTATCGACCGTACCCGCATAGACCTGATTATTCAGGAAATACATATTCGCATAAAATCCCGGAGTCCCGCCTTTGGCCTTTATATACTTCATGAACGCCGCCGCGTTACTCGTCGCCCGGCTTTTCGATATCCTGCCGCTGCGGAATCTGCCGCTCGTATATTCATAATCCATAAACATCGGAAGTGTGATATATGACCTCAGTTTGTTATTATTCAGAAGTGTGATCATGTAATCAGCTTCGGCTTTTGCTTCCGACGTGCTGAGCGCCTGCGAGAAAAAGTACACGCCGACATTGAGACCGGCCCTGTACGCTCTCCTGACATTTCGTGTGAAGTACGGATCAATATGGAGTTTGCCGGAACTGCCGCTGCTTCGATAACCTGCTCTCACAATTGCGAAATCACAGCCGGATTCTTTTATATTATTCCATTCCGCCTGCGTGATATCGCCCTGCCACTGGGAAACATCTATGCCCTTCTCCTGGATATATCCCGTATTGTACTTTGAAGGGATCTTCGGCGTCGTCTCACTTGTAAACGATCTCACCGACATACCGCTCTGAGGCATTGATGAGCCGGCCGTGTACTGCTCCTGGTCAGCCGAAGCAGTTCCCGTATACACCAGTGTAACGATCATGATGGCCGCTGTCAGTACAGCGGCGAATTTTCTTTTTCTGTCCATTCCGTTCTCCAGTATCTCCTCTCCTGAAATATGTACATATTGTAATTGCCCCGGGAGTAAAATACCTGAAAAAGCCGGAAGTTTTCATTGAATGTTTACAATTTCTACACAATCCCTCTCAGTCGAAGATGAATTTGAGTATCCGAAATACTGTATCGCTGTACGGCATGTATCTCAATGGAACATCAATGCAGGTCGAACTGCGCATGATGCTCCTTTTATGCGAAAATGTATCGAAACTCGCGCGGCCGTGATATGCCCCCATGCCGGAATTTCCGACGCCGCCGAACGGCATGCCTGAGGAGCAGAGATGGAGAAGCACATCATTCACGCACCCTCCGCCGAACGAACAGCGGTCGAGCACGGTCTCGCGCGTCATCCTGTCTTTCGTGAAAAGATAGAGAGCGAGCGGCTTCGGCCTGCCGCGCACGAAATCTATCGCCTCACCGAGTTCTCTGTATGTAATAACGGGCAGCACCGGTCCGAATATCTCTTCGCGCATCACAGGCGATTCCGGGTCGACGTCTGTCAGGATCGTCGGTTCTATGAACAGCGCATCCGCATCTGCTCCGCCGCCGACAGCTGCGTTCTGCCCTTCCATCAGGCCGCAGATCCTGTTGAAATGCTTTTCATTTATGATATGCGCCATATCGAGATAATCCCCTCCCGGGAAGAACCTGCCTATCACATCCCTGAACTCATGGATGAATCTGTCCCGCACGTTTTCCTGGATAAGGAGATAATCCGGCGCGACGCACGTCTGCCCCGCGTTTACGATCTTCCCGAACGCCGTGCGTTTCGCGGCGAGCGCGATGTCCGCCGTCTCATCCACGATGACGGGGCTCTTGCCGCCGAGCTCAAGCGTTACCGGCGTCAGATTTTCGGCCGCCGCCCGCATCACGTCCTTCCCGACGCCGACGCTGCCTGTGAAGAAAATATAATCGAAATCCATTTCAAACAGCGTCCTGTTTTCCCCGCGCCCTCCCTGCACTACAGCGACGTATTTATCAGGGAATGTGTCCGCCATCATATCCGCTAATACTTCAGAGCAATGCGGCGAATACGACGACGGCTTTATGACGGCAGTGTTTCCGGCTGCAAGCGCGCCTATAAGCGGCTCGAGCGTCAGCAGGACGGGATAATTCCACGGCGAAACTATAAGGACCGTTCCGTATGGCTCCGCCCCCACGCTGCATGCCGCCGGCATCTGCGCGACGGACGGGAGCACGTACTTATCGCGCATCCACGCGCGAAGCCTCCTCCTGCAGTACTTCAGCTCGTCACGGACGATGCCGACCTCGCACATATACGCCTCGTTCCTGTGCTTCCCGAGATCCCGCTCCAGCGCCTGCAGCAGCGGCCGCTCCCATTTGTCCATCGCCCCGCTAAGCCTTTCGAGCATCTCCTTTCTGAACGCGTACGGCCGCGTCATGCCCGACCTGAAATATTCATTCTGCCTTCTCATCAATGCGTCTGTATCCATTTATATTTTCCTCCGAAAAAATGCGCTTTATCCTTCATATATTCTATCGTCCGACCGGCCGGGAATCAACACCGGCGCCCGCTCGCCGCACGTAAGATATGCCGAAAACACGCTGTAATTCCCCGCCCGGAAATGTTATAATCAGTCGGACTGATACAGAGGAGAAAACAGAAATGACAGCAAAAGAGTTTCAGAACAGATCGCACTTCGCGATATTCCTTTCATATTTCAAACCGCACAGGAAACTGTTTTTCCTGGACATGACATGCGCTCTGATGATCTCGCTCATAGATCTCGCGTTCCCGTATGTATCAAGATGGTGCATGTACACATTGCTGCCCGGACATCTTTACAAAGTATTCTGGACTGTAATGGCGGTCGTATTCGCCGCCTACGCGCTGCGCGCATTGATGTACTACATCATCACATACTGGGGCCACACGTTCGGCGTGCGAGTCGAGGCCGACATCAGGAGCGACCTGTTCGAGCACATACAGGAACTGAGCTTCGGCTATTTTGACCGCAACAGGACGGGACAGCTCATGAGCAGGCTGACAGCCGACCTTTTCGACATCACGGAGCTCGCGCACCACGGACCGGAAGACATTTTCATTTCGGCCGTAACGATAGTCGGATCGCTCA
>JAZAUJ010000031.1:0-8668 GCA_036342375.1 Anaerovoracaceae bacterium
AACGAAGAAGATAAGAAGGCGCCGCAGGGATTTCGGCGAGAATGCCGAGCCGATAAGGCAGTTCTCGGACATCTCTCCGGGCGATTTCGTCGTGCATGAAGCGTACGGCATCGGGCAGTACGCAGGTCTGAAACAGCTCACGATCATGGGCGAGCAACGCGACTTCATGGAAGTAAAATACGCGGGCCGCGATGTGCTGTACGTGCCCGCCGAGCAGATGGATCTCATCCAGAAATATATCGCCCCCGACAATGCAAGGCCGAAGGTGAATAAGCTGAGCGGCCGCGAGTGGAGGAACACGAAGGCGAAGGCGAAAGCCGCTGTCGCGGGCATGGCGGACGAGCTGCTCAAGGTCTCCGCTGAGCGGAAAAGCAGGCAGGGGTACGCGTTCTCGCCGGATACTGTGTGGCAGAAGGAGTTCGAGGATTCGTTCCCGTACGAAGAGACACCCGACCAGCTCAGGTGCATTGATGAGATAAAAAAAGACATGGAAAGCACGGTGCCGATGGACAGGCTGCTTTGCGGCGACGTCGGATACGGAAAGACAGAGGTCGCGGCCAGGGCGATGTTCAAATGCGCCGCCGACGGAAAGCAGGCGGCGATACTCGTTCCGACGACGATACTGGCGAGCCAGCATTACAATACCCTGAAAGAGCGGTTCGAAAAATTCCCGTTCAGGGTGGATGTGATGTCGCGGTTCCGGACGGATAAGGAGATAAACGATACGATACGGGGGCTTGCTGACGGGTCCGTAGATATAGTTATAGGCACGCACAGGCTGCTTTCGTCCGATGTAAAGTTCAGGGATCTCGGGCTTCTCGTCGTGGACGAGGAGCAGAGGTTCGGCGTGCGCCATAAAGAGGCGATAAAAAAGCTGAAGGCGAATATCGATGTGCTCACGCTGTCTGCGACGCCGATACCGAGGACGCTGCACATGTCGCTGCTCGGACTGCGCGATATGAACATCATTTCTGAGCCGCCGGACAACAGGTATCCTGTCCAGACGTATGTGATGGAGGAAGAACACCATGTAATAGCCGACGCCGTCAGGCGCGAACTCGACCGCGGCGGTCAGGTGTTCATTGTCTATAACAGGATACAGGGAATATCCGGCATCGCCGAGAGAATAAAAAAGCTCGTTCCCGAAGCGTCCGTATGCACCGGTCACGGGCGCATGGACGAGCGGAGACTTGAAGACGTCATGATGAGCTTCCAGGCCGGCGAATACAATGTCCTCGTTTCGACGACAATAATAGAGAACGGCATCGATATACCAAACGCCAACACGCTGATCGTATTCGACGCGGACAGATTCGGGCTGTCGCAGCTGTATCAGATAAGGGGGCGCGTCGGGCGCACGAACAGGATGGCGTACGCGTACCTGCTCCATAAAAGCGGAAAGGTCCTTTCGGAGGTGGCCGTGAAGCGCCTCCAGGCGATCCGCGATTTCACGGAATTCGGGGCGGGCTTCAAGATAGCGATGCGCGATCTCGAGATCCGCGGCGCCGGAAACATCCTCGGGAGCGAGCAGAGCGGGCATATCGTCAATGTAGGATATGAGCTTTACTGCAAGATGGTGGACGACGCCGTGCACGCGATCCGCGGCGAAGTCGTGACGGGCGAACGCGAAGAGACTCAGATAGATATACGCGTTTCCGCTCTCATACCGGCTGACTACATCTCAGACGAGACGACAAAGCTGCAGTATTACAGAAGGATAGCGGATATAAGCTCGGAGCGGGATGAAGAATCAATGCGCGAGGAACTCACCGATGTGTTCGGCGATGTCCCGCAGGAGACATTGAACCTCATGGAGATCGCGCGCATCAAGGCCGCGGCGGAGGAGCTGGGCATCTCCAGAGTGCAGCAGAGCGGCAGCGCTCTGACGCTCTATTACGGGCGTTCGAAAGGCGTGCGCCCGGCGAAAATAAAGCTGGACAGCCGCAGGCCGTATCTCGGGCAGATCACAGACATCCTCACGCTGCTCGTACGGAAGCAGGAGGCAGCCCGGGAATGAAAATCCGTGATCGCGAGTTGACATTTTTTAAACTCGGTGCTAATATTGTTCTGTAAAAAATACAAAAGAAACGGGGTAGGGAGGAATTTATTAAAGAAAGGCTGGTGTTCAAAATGCCATTATGGATATGGGCATTGATAATAGTAGTATTGGGGACACTGATTTCGGCAGTCACAAAAAACCCTGCGAAGAGCATTGCTGAGAATGACGACGATGAAGCGTGCTGACATATAATAAAGATTCCTACGGAGCTTTCGGGATGCATATTGCGCCCGGGGGCTCTTTTTTTACTGCGGACGCGCTTTGCAGGCTCCGGGACCGCTTCCGGGGAGCTTCGCCGCATTGATTCGCGTGATAATATTGATTGCGGGCCCGCTTATGATATAATAATAAAATTGACCGGAATGGAGGACAATATGCTTTTCAGAGATATCACGATCCTGAACGGGGATCTCGAAACAGAGGAACACATGAACGTCGTCACGGACGGCGGCATCATTTCATATATCGGGAAGGATCTTCCCGGCGGCCGCGAAGGTTCAGGCGGCGGGGCGCTCCCCGGGACGGGAGAGGAATACGACGGCAGGGGGAAACTGCTCATGCCCGGTTTTGTAAACGCCCACGCCCACTCGCCAATGACGCTTATGCGCGGCTACGGCGAAAACATGGCGCTTCAGGAGTGGCTCAATGACCGCATATTCCCGTTCGAAGCGAAACTGACGGGCGAGCGCGTTTACTGGGCCACGCTTCTCGCGATGGCGGAATCTCTGAGATTCGGGATCGTGTCCACGACGGACATGTACTATTTCTGCGAAGACATGGCAAGAGCGGTCCTCGATGCCGGATGCATGAACAACATATCCCGGTCCATCACGAATTTCGACGATTCGGATCTCAGCGATATGGAGAGCGCAGCAGAGATGAAGCGTTTTTATGAAGGATACAACGGCGCGGGAGACGGGCGGATAATCGTTGACATGAGCCTTCACGCTGAGTACACTTCTACAGAGAAGACCGTGCGCCAGCTCGCGGAATACACGAAGAGCATCGGCGCGAATATGCATGTCCACGTTTCCGAGACAAAGGCGGAGCACGAGCAGTGCATGGAACGTCATGAAGGAAGGACCCCTGTCCGCTACCTTTCGGACAACGGTCTGTTCGACACGAGAACGACGGCCGCTCACTGCGTGCACGTCACGGATGAAGATATTGAGATATTGAGAGAAAAAGGAGTGACTGTCGCGTGCAACCCGGTGAGCAATCTGAAACTCGCGAGCGGTATATGCAATGCACCGAAACTGCTGGCTTCCGGCGTCGATGTGGCGATAGGGACGGACAGCGTCGCTTCAAACAATTCGCTGAATATGATAGAAGAGATGAAGGTGTTCGCGACAGCGCCGAAGATGATGACGGGTGACCCGACAGCGATAACGCCGAAAGAGGCGGTCCGCGCCGCGACGCGAGCGGGCGCTCTCGCGCAGGGCAGGGAGAACTGCGGTATCATGCGGGAAGGCGCCGAGGCGGATCTCATTGTTCTTGATATCGACAGGCCGAATATGAAGCCTGTCCATGACATGCTGAACAATATAGTTTATTCGGCTTCCGGGTCGGACATCGCGCTCACCATGGTGCGCGGCGAAGTGCTGTATAAAGACGGCGAATTTTTCACCATAGATGTTGAGAAGGCTGAGCGTGAAACTGAGAACGCGGTGCGGGATATTCTCGCGGAACTTTAAGATCGTATACGGAGAAATATGTCAAATAAATCTTTTGTAAAAGGAGCGGCGATACTCGGCGCCGCGGGGCTTATCGTAAAGCTCCTCGGCGCGGCATTCCAGATACCGCTCGGGAATATGATACACGACACGGGCATGGCGTATTACGGCCCGGCGTATTATATCTACACATTGTTTCTTATCATTTCGACGTCGGCTCTCCCGGTGGCCATATCGCGCATGGTGTCAGAGCGCGCGGCGGTGGAGAATTACAGGGGAGCGAACAGGGTGTTCCGCTCAGCGCTGGAACTCATGATCCTGATCGGCGTCGTTTCGTTTGTGATCATCGTCCTGCTTTCACGGCAGTTCGCGGATCTGATGGGATATCCGCAGTCACAGCTCGCACTGCTCGCGATATCGCCCGCTCTTGTGATCGTGCCGATCATGGCGGCGTACCGTGGGTATTTCCAGGGCCTGCAGAATATGAAGCCGACTGCAGTATCCCAGATCATGGAGCAGGTTTTCCGCGTCATTATAGGCCTCTGGCTCGCGTACTATCTTTTCCACAATGCGAAGACCACGGGGTTCTTCGGTCTTTTCGACAAGTACGGACAGGGCGCGGCGGGCGCGACGTTCGGGGCGACCGCCGGTTCCGTGGCAGGGCTCGCTGTCGTGATGCTCGTCTACTGGGGAAGCAGGAAAGCGATACGTCACCGCATAAACAGATCGAAAAATTATGAGCATGAGAGCACGAAGACACTGATGTCAAAGCTGCTCCGCATTGCTATACCTATAACTATAGGGGCGTCCATCATGCCGATCATGAATATCCTGGACGCGATCATCATAAAGCGGCGGCTCGTGTCGGCGGGATTCACGTCGGACGCGGCCACGAGTCTTTACGGGCAGCTCAGCGGATTCGTGATGCCGCTAATAAATTTCCCGCAGGTGCTCACGGCGGCGCTCGCAATGAGTCTGGTGCCGTTTATCAGTTCAGCATGGAAAAGGAAAGACACCGGCGTGCTGTCGAGGAACACATCATTCGCTCTCAGGCTGTCGGTCATGGTGGGGTATCCGTGCGCGTTCGGGCTCGCGGTGCTTGCCGAGCCGATAATGATGCTGCTCTACAGCTACGGCGGCGAAGCGAGCGCGATCAGCGCGGCGCAGACGCTCGAGGTCATGGCGTTCAGCGTCATATTCCTTTCCATCGTCCAGACGATGACGGGCATACTGCAGGGCCTCGGCAAACAGGATATCCCGGTCGTGAATATGCTTGTCGGTATCGTGATAAAAGTCGCGCTCACATGGGTGCTCACAGGGACGAGAACATTTAATATTAAGGGCGCGGCGCTCGCGACGATCGCGGCGTACGCTGTCGTAACAGTCCTGGACGTCAGGGCAGCCCGCAGATACACCGGCGCCGAATTCGACTGGAAGCTCACGGCGGTGAAACCGATGATAGCGACGCTTGCCATGACGGCGGCGGCTTTCCTGTCATACAGGCTGCTGGAACTGGTGCTCGGCGTGCGCATAGCCTGCGTGCTGGCTGTGCTCATCGCGGCGTTCGTATATGTGATATTCCTGTTTATAACGGGCAGCATCACGCACGCGGAATGCGAAGCCGTGCCGGGCGGCCGGAAGATCCTCAGGATAATAAAGAAGTTCGGATTATAGAGGCAGAAGGAAATGAACGAGAAATACAGCGAGTATTATGAAGATGCGAAAACGCCGGAGGAGGCGCTCGGCCGGCTTGCGGGAATAATAGAGATACTGCGCAGAGAGTGCCCGTGGGACAGAGTGCAGACGCATGAATCGCTCGAGACGTGCATGATAGAGGAAGCGTATGAGGCGGTAGACGCGATCCGCAGCAGAGATACGGAAAATCTCCGCGAGGAACTTGGCGATGTGACGATGCAGGTCATATTCCACAGTTCGCTGTGCGCGGAGGAAGGCGAGTTCGATCTTACGGATGTATTTAATGAGGAATGCAGGAAGATGATACGCCGGCATCCGCATATTTTCGGGGATTCCAACGCAGAAACTGTTGACAAAGTGCTTGAAAGATGGGAAAATATTAAATGCATTGAGCACGGGCATGCCAGTGTCACGGAGGAAATGGAACGCGTCCCGCACGCATTCCCTGCGCTTATCAGAAGCGCGAAGGTGCAGAAAAAAGCCGGGACTGTCGGATTCGATTTTGACTCAGCCGGGCATGCTTGTGAGAAATTACAGGAAGAGACTCTGGAACTAATCGAAGCTTGCCGCAGTGAAGACAAAACGAAGATCACTGAAGAGATCGGTGATGTATTGTTTTCAGTTGTGAATGTGGCGAGACTGCTGGACGTTGATGCTGAAGGGGCATTGAGGGAAGCCGTGGAGAAGTTTATCGACAGATTCGCGTTTATCGAGCGCGAAGCAGGGCATGCAGGAAAAACCGTCGCGCAGATGGACATTGATGAAATGAACAGACTGTGGGACGCGTCTAAAGGTGAATAGTTTCTGAGGAAGGCGTATATCGCTATGATTTAAGGAGGCATATTGTTATGAACAAAGCGGAATTGATTGCTGCAGTGGCAGAAAAGACAGGATGCACAAAGAAGGATGCTGAGGCGTCGGTAAATGCTACAGTGAATGTTATCGAAGAGGCGCTGAAGGCCGGCGAAAAAGTGCAGCTGATCGGATTCGGCACATTCGAAGTTCGTCAGAGAAAAGCGAGAACTGGCAGAAACCCGAGGACGCCGGAAGAGACGATCGAAATTGCGGCATCGAAGGCACCTGTATTCAAGGCAGGAAAGGCTCTTAAAGATTCCGTTAACGGAAAATAAGTCCGAAATCATCGGGGCGGCATCGGCCGCCCCTTTTTTCATTATTCGACAGGCGCGTTCCTGAGGGCGCGCCGCGGAGGAGATATGCGGGTAGATAAATTTCTTAAAAATTCAAGACTCATAAAAAGGCGCACGGTCGCAAAGGAAGCGTGCGACGGGGGAAGAGTTTCCGTGAACGGCCGCACGGCCAAGGCGGGGACTGATGTCGCCGTCGGGGACGTGATAACGATACGTTTCGGCCAGAATGAAATATCGGCCAGGGTGCTTGCCCTGACCGAATCACCGCGAAAAGACGACGCGGAAAATATGTACGAGATCATAAGCTGATCCCCGCTTCCGGGAGATGATCAGCCGTTCCTATCTCAGCCCTTTCTGGAGAGACGCTTCGGAGACCTGAGCGCGCACGTCGGGTATCCTGACAAGCGCGTTCTTCCAGAGCGTAATAATGACAGGCACTTCGACCGCGGCGAGGACGCACGCCTCGACGATCCGCGTGGGCAGGAGCGCTATGAACGTGGCATTGCCGTAGAGAAGCGTAAGCCAGTAGGTGTTAAGCAGCAGCGTGCAGCACACATTGACCGTGATCACGGCCGCCGCGACGTTTGGTATGTTTATCTTTCTGTTGTGCAGGAACAGGCCGTATATGACCCCGATAATGAACGCGGTAAGCGTGAACCCCGGGAAATACGGACCGGTAGGGAATATCAGCATGCCGAGCACGTCGCCGATGGCGTAGCCTGCGCCGGCCCACAGCGGACCGTACATGATGGCGGCGATCGCGACAGGCACGAACCCGAATCCGATACGCACGAACTGCAGATTTATCGACAGGAATCTTGTCAGAACGATCTCAAGAGCGATAAGAAAAGCCATAGTGACCAGCTGGGCCGTGAGTGATTTCTTCATTTTAAAACCCCTTCTTTCATACAAGTTACAAGTAACAGCTGTACTACACTAAGAAGGAGCCGTGTCCCGGTATTTATCTTAATGTAGTAGTGGACGCAATACCGCAACGCACCGCTCTTTTATCGGTTTCGTTCACGGGCAACATCCCATCCCGTGACACTTTACGCACGATATTTACTCTACTGTCGTCAATATAACATACAGCAATGCAAATAACAATATCATGCAGGCGATATGCCGCCTGAAAACATTTACAGCGGAACCTGAAAAAAACTTCAAGAAAGGGGTTGAAAGCTTTGAACTGTTGTGGTAGTATTGTCAGCGTTGTGCCGGCTGAGGCGGGCGCGGCGCGGGTATGCATTATACAGTATAAAGCCAAAATAATATTTGACATTCGCATCGCTATCATGTAGAATAATAAAGCACGCTAAAAGAGAGCGGCACGGTGATGAAGAAGGCGTGAGCCTTTGGAAAACCAACAGAACCTTGAAAAATCCATAGTGTGGAAATTTTAGTCTGAAGAGGCGAGAGCCTCAAAAAACTAAAAAGAAACAACAACCAATCATCGGTAAGACGATTGTGTTGGAGTTTCCGACAATTTCTGACAAAACAATGATCCCAGATAAGGAATCAAGACGCAAAGCGTAACTAAGTCAGTACGAACGAAGGTCATAACGGCATAGCCGATATGATACAAAAAAATCAAGAGTTTGATCCTGGCTCAGGATGAACGCTGGCGGCGTGCCTAACACATGCAAGTCGAGCGAGAAACCTGCAGATGACACTTCGGTAGATTCAGCAGGCGGAAAGCGGCGGACGGGTGAGTAACGCGTAGGCAACCTGCCCTTCACAGAGGGATAGCCATTGGAAACGATGATCAATACCTCATAACGCGGGAGCAGCACATGCTGCACCCGCCAAAGATCCGTCGGTGAAGGATGGGCCTGCGTCTGATTAGTTAGTTGGTGGGGTAACGGCTCACCAAGGCAATGATCAGTAGCCGACCTGAGAGGGTGATCGGCCACATTGGAACTGAGACACGGTCCAAACTCCTACGGGAGGCAGCAGTGGGGAATATTGCACAATGGGGGAAACCCTGATGCAGCAACGCCGCGTGAGCGAAGAAGGCCCTTGGGTCGTAAAGCTCTGTCCTGGGGAAAGAAAAAAATGACGGTACCCTTGGAGGAAGCCCCGGCTAACTACGT
>JAZAUJ010000032.1:0-8659 GCA_036342375.1 Anaerovoracaceae bacterium
AGGAGGTGAAAATATATGGCATCAGATTTCGGAACATGGGATGACATAAGGGCCAATGCAAAAAAACTGACCGCACCGAAATGCGCTCAGTGTCCTGTCTGCAACGGGAAATACTGCGCGGGCGTTTCTCCCGGGCCGGGAGGAAAAGGCAGCGGATCCACATTTCAGCGCAATGCGGCATATCTTCGGGATCATGTGAAGCTGGACATGCGGTCACTCGGCGAGCCCGGCGATGCGGACACGGGGATATTCCTGTTCGACAGGAAGCTTTCAATGCCCGTCATGGCCGCCCCTCTTGGTATGGTGAAATTCAGCTACGGCGTCGATATGACCGACTTCGAATACGACGATATGCTTCTCGCGGGGCTCGAGGACGCATGCACGATCGGTTTCACCGGAGGCGGAGTCTCCTCCGAGCATTTTCTTGAACCGCTCAGGGCCGTGAAGGCCCACACGAACGGCATCCCGACAATAAAGCCGTGGGCCATGGACAAAGTGCGTGAATCGCTCCGCGACATCGAAGAAGCGGGGCCCGTCGCGTTCGCCATGGATGTTGACAGCGCCGGACTCGCTCACAGCAAAATGTCCGCGAACCCGCAGTACAGGAAGACGGCTGCCGAGCTTGCTGAAATAGCCGGTATGAGCCGCCTTCGTTTCATCGTAAAAGGCATAATGACGGAAAAGGAAGCCGCGGCCGCGGCCGCCTCCGGCGCTTACGCCATCGTCGTGTCCAATCACGGCGGCCGCGTGATAGAAGACGGGCTCTCGACGGCTGAGGTGCTGCCCGGCATTGCTTCGAAAGTCCGCGGACGTGTGAAGATATTCGTCGACGGCGGCGTGCGCACGGGGACAGACGTCTTCAAGATGCTTGCGCTCGGCGCAGACGCCGTGCTCGTCGGAAGACCGTTCGCAACGGCCGTCATCGGCGGAGGCAGAGAAGGCGCTGCGTTCCTCGCAGGCAGGCTGAAAGAAGAACTCGAAGCCGCGATGCGCATGACCGACTGCCGCGTGCTCTCGGATATCACTCCCGACAAGGTCAGGATAGTCTGAAAATCAAAAAGCCGCCGCGCCATCCGCGCAGCGGCTTATTTTTCCCGCGTCTATGCGACGCCCGTGACCTTGTACCCCGCGTCCTCGACGGCCTTCTTCACGGCCTCTTCATCGGCCGAAGCGTCCACGTACGCAGCGTTGTCCTCGAGCACGACTTTCGCGTTCGCGCCCGGCACCGCGTCAAGCGCTTTCTGCACCGCCGCCTCGCAGTGCCTGCACATCATGCCTTCGATCTCATACTTCTTTTCCATATCGTCCGTCTCCTTTTCTGTTCCTTCTATTTCCCTTACCGCTTCGATGCGCGGCATTTCATTGTCTTCTCCCGTATATTCTCCGACGAGCAGAGAAGCTTCGCGCGGCGATGCGCCGCCTTCGCCGGCCCCTGCATCAATGCGGTCGGCTTTGAACCTTCTGAGCCTGAGTGCGTTCGACACTACGAACACCGACGAGAGCCCCATGCAGGCCGCCCCGATGACCGGGCTGAGCTGCCATCCGAGCTGGCTGTAAAACACGCCGGCCGCCAGCGGGATCCCGAGCGTGTTGTAGAAGAACGCCCAGAACAGGTTCTGTTTGATGGTCCTTATGACCGACTTCGAGAGCTTGACGGCAGTCACGGCGTCGAGAAGATCGCTGCGCGAGAGGATGATGTCAGCGCTCTCTATCGCGACGTCCGTGCCGGCCCCGATAGCCATCCCGACGTCGGCCCTTGCGAGCGCCGGCGCGTCATTCACGCCGTCTCCTATCATCGCGACATGCCTGCCCTGCTTCTGCAGGTCCTCTATCTCGCGGGCCTTGTCCTGCGGCAATACCTCAGCGACGACTCTGTCTATCCCGAGTTCGTTCTTTACCGCCTCCGCCGTCTTGCGGTTGTCTCCCGTGAGCATCACGACCTCGATGCCGAGTTTTTTGAATTCGTCTATCGCCGCCCTGCTCGTATCCTTTATGCGGTCAGCGACCGCGATCATGCCGACCGGATGCTTTTCATCCGCGATGATCAGCGGCGTGTCGCCCTTCTCCGCGGCCTCGTCAAGCACATCCTGCATGAAATCCGTGCCGATGCCGTTCTCGTTCAGGAACCGCCTGTTCCCGGCGAAATACTTCCGGCCTCCGACATTGCCGCTTATCCCTCTTCCCGGGAAGTAGCGGACGTCCTCCGCCTCCGACACATTCACGCCGGCGCTTTCTGCGGCTTCCGTGACCGCCTTCGCGAGCGGATGCTCGCTGCCGCTTTCGAGCGCGGCCGCGATGTCGAGCAGCCAGCCGAGCAGTGAATTCTCCCCGCCGTCGGGGGCGTGCAGCCCTTCGCGGACATCGCCCGCGTCCTCGACCCAGAGTTTCGTGTAGTCCGCTATCGGGCTCCCTTCCGTTATCGTGCCCGTCTTGTCCATGACAACGGTGTCGATCAGGTGCGCCGTCTCGAGCGCCTCGCCGGATTTGATGAGGATATTGTTCTCGGCGCCCTTGCCGGTTCCGACCATTATAGCGACAGGCGTGGCAAGGCCCAGCGCGCACGGGCACGCTATCACGAGCACCGCTATCGCGGTCGTGAGCGCGAATTCGAATGTCGCTCCGACGAGCAGCCAGACGATGCAGGCGACGAGCGCGATGCCCATCACGACCGGCACGAACACGCCGGCGATCTTGTCGGCAAGCCTCGCTATCGGCGCCTTGCTGGCGCTCGCCTGCTCTACGAGCTTTATTATCTGCGCGAATGTCGTGTCCTCGCCCGTGCGCGTGACGCGCATCAGGAACGCTCCGTTCCCGTTGATGGTCGCGGCCGTGACATTGCTGCCTTCCGTCTTTTCGACCGGTATCGGCTCGCCCGTGATCGCGGACTCGTCGACCGACGTCTGCCCCTGCGTTATCACTCCGTCAGCCGGGATCGATTCTCCGGGATGCACGCGCACTATGTCCGTGGCAAGTATCTCGTCCGCCGGGATCACGACGTCGACGCCCTGTCTGACGACCGTCGCGGTCTTCGGCGCCATGTCGACGAGCTTCGTTATCGCTTCGCTCGTCTTGCCCTTCGATCGCGCCTCGAGGTATTTACCTATCGTTATCAATGCGAGGATCATCGCGCCCGACTCAAAGTACAGGTTCATGCTGTACTTCATCACGAGGTCCATCTGCCCCGCACCGAGCGCCCAGCTCATCCTGTATATCTCGAATATGCCGTACGAGATCGCGGCCGTCGAGCTGATCGCGATCAGGCTGTCCATGTTCGGCGCGAGGTGGAAAAGCGCCCTGAACCCGCGCGTATAGTACACTCTGTTTACGAATATGATCGGCACGCTGAGCAGCAGCAGCGTCAATGCCATGGACACCGCGTTCTGCGTCTCTTCGAGGAACGACGGCAGCGGCGCGCCCCACATGTGTCCCATCGACACGTACATCAGCGGCGCGAAAAAGATCAGCGAGACCTTCAGCCTGAATGCCAGCTCCTTCGTCTGCTGTTCCTGTATGCTCACCGCGTCTTCCCCGCCGCGGCTCTTCGCGCTCTCCCCGGCATCCGCGGGCGAAGCCCCGTAGCCCGCCGCGCTCACCGCGTTCTCTATGTCCTCGGCCGACACCGCATTGCTGTCGTACTGCACCTGCATGCTGTTCGTCAGCAGGTTCACCGAAACGCTATCGACTCCTTCGACCGCAGCAACGGCTTTCTCGACCCTGGCCGAGCACGCCGCGCAGCTCATGCCCGTAACATCGAATTTCCTGTCTTCCATCTTACTTCATTATCCTTCCCAATGTCGTGACCAGTTCATCGATCTTCTGGTCTTTCTCCTCTTCTGTCTCCGCGTCCCTCACGCAGCTCTTGAGATGCGCCGTCAGCACCTCGCGGTTCACGCGGTTGATGAGCGCCTGCGTCGCCATGAGCTGCGTCGATATGTCGATGCAGTAACGGTCGTCTTCGACCATCTTTATGATCCCGTCCAGC
Organism: Anaerovoracaceae bacterium; assembly: GCA_036342375.1. Taxonomy (GTDB): domain Bacteria; phylum Bacillota; class Clostridia; order Peptostreptococcales; family Anaerovoracaceae; genus JALCRY01. The sequence continues at coordinate 3,983 of JAZAUJ010000032.1, forward strand.
TGGCCGCGCGCCGTCTTCAGCATCCTCGTGACTTTTTCCGCATCTGCCATCATAATGCGTTCCTCCGTTTCTTCCTGTGATCTGCTTCTTTCCGTGATTTGATTTCTTTCCGTGATTTGCTTCTTCCTGTGATCTGCCGCGCCCCGCGCCCGGGAGCTGGGACTGTGGCTGTGGCTATGTGCCTTTCCGCAAGGTCCCTATACCCCACCGGGGTATAGTCTAAACATAGACTAATCAAATTCTTCGTTATGAAAGACCAGGGTCGAGTTACAACAGAGGACATGATACGGGCAGATTTCCTGTCACCGGTGCGCGATTTGGACGTTGGTGACAGGTAGTTTCAGTCATTTGATTATTATTGAGAGCAGCAGCCACTTTTCCCGGCCGCCACACGGAAAGGGAATGGCGGCGGAGCAGAGACTAGTTCGCCGCATCCGGTTCAAGAAGCCGGCCGTCAAGTCTCATGGACCGGGTCAACCGCCCGATCATCCATCATCAGCCAAAAGCGCTGTCCCGTCACAATCGGCAGGCCCGGCGCCTCCCGGTCACGCATTATCAGCCAAAAGCGCTGTCTCGTCACAGTCGGCAGGCCGGGCGCCGTCAGGTCACGCATTATCAGGGCGTCTGTACATTGATGCGCATATCGCAGACACGACCGGGATTATCAGCACGCAGCCGATGCCCGAACACGCGATGGATATCACCTGCTGGCAGAATTCCTTCGAGTTCAGCATCTGTCCGAACGTGTACATCTGAGAAAACTGGATGAACAGCGTGAGATATTCGGCGATAAAGATGAAGAAAAGTGTATTGATCGTTGTTCCGAGGATGTCGCGGCCGATGCGCATGCCGGACAGGAAGAGCTCAAAGCGCCCGAGGTCGGGCCTGCTCAGGGACACTTCATAAACGCCGGACGCTACCGAAAGCGCCGTGTCGATTATCGCGCCGATGAGCGCCATCAGGATGACAGAGATCTGCATCATCGTCATATTGAAACCGATATCGGGGGAGTAGCCGTTCGACTCGCGGACTTCGAACTGGCCGACGGGGAAGCCCTGGATATCGGAACTCGTGACGACAAAGAACACGAAACCGGCCATTACTGCGATCACAACAAGGACAGCGAGCATTGATGCGCGCGTTTTGGCGTTCACTTCGTTCTGGAAAAACAGCGTCATCAGGCCGATCAGCACGCAGCCCGCGGCCGTTGCGGCGACAGGCGCGACGCCCATATTTATCACGAGGATCACCGCGAACAGGATTATCGCGTTCACGGAAAGCGTGACGAGGCATTTTGCCGTTTTTTCGCCGCCGATCGTGAGCGCGGCTCCGATGAATACTCCGAACAGGATCATGAGAAGCAGCATCAGGCACCGCCTCCCTTCCGGCTCCTGCGGAGGAAAAACTCCGCGGCCATTATCGAGAGCGGGACCGTAATAATGATCCCGATCGACCCCGTCAGGAACCTCGCGCATTCGAAGTACATCCCGTTTTTAATGACAGTCACAAAATTTATGTCGTTGCGCATCGACAGGATGAAAAGCGGCATCGCGGCCGCGACATTCGTGAAAAACACGAGGTTTATCATTGTCCCCGTGATGTCGTCGCTCACCGAACGGCATGACTGCAGCAATGCCCTGCGCGTTATGCGCGGTTCCCGTCTTATGAGTTCTGTCGCCGATGCCGTGATCGTGACGGCGATATCCATGATGACGCCGAGTCCGCCCATCAGTATCTCCGAGATGAACATGAAATTCGCGCCCATCTGCGTATACGGCTCGGGGATATAGTCGAGGAACGTGTAGTTGAGCTGCGGTCCCAGCAGGATCACGGCGGATGACATGAGGCATATCGCCCCCGCCGCGAGCAATGTCGCCGCAAGCGACATCAGCGTCATCCTGTTCGCCCCGTTCACGAGCACGAGCACGATCGCGCAGAACGCGACCGAAAGCACGACAGAAAGGAAAAGAATGTTCGTCCCTCTGTCGTAAAGCTTCAGCAATGCGCAGAATATCGCGATGTTCGCGGCGAGCGACAGTATCGTGTATATCCCCTTTTTCGAGCCGGCGAGGAACAGCACGCCGAACAGGACAACAAAAACGAGAGCGAGCGTTTTGTCGCGCTTCACGCCCGAAATATCCGCGGTCAGCCCGCCAGCATCCGCGCCGCTGTGCGTCGTCACGAAAATCTCGTCACCCGGCTCATACTTCTCGGAATACACGAGCGACCGGCCGTATCTGTTCTCGATAGAAACACGCTCGCCCTTATGCTCCCCGTTCATTAACACGGCGGTGATATGCTGATCTGTGTATTTCTCAATGTCGCCGTTCGTCCCGATCTTTTCGCCGGCGCTCTCCTCCGTGACCGTCGTCACCTTCGCGATATCATCATGATACATCGCGTAGTCTCCCGAAACGAAAAACATCACAACAATGCCGAGCACAACTACGGCGGCTAATTTTATTATGAAAATTTTCCGGGAATGCGCGTTCATAAAAACTCCTGTGCCGGGCGCGCTGCGCGGCCCCGGCTCCGAAAATCATATATCCAACACGCCGCGGATGTCAAGAATGCGAAGCCCGTTGAGCCTCCGCCGCTTTTCGTGTAAAATCAATACATAAAATGCAAAGGAGGCATGATATGCGTTTTGTGATACAGCGCGTGACGGAATCTTCCGTCGAGATAGACGGCGAAACTGTAGGGAAGATCGGGAAAGGATTCATGGTCCTTATCGGCGTTTCAAACAGCGACACGAAAGAGATCGCGGACAAGCTCGTCGACAAGATGATAAAACTCCGGATATTCGAGGACGAAAACGGGAAAACGAATCTGTCGCTCGCGGACGTCGGCGGCGGACTGCTGCTCATCTCGCAGTTCACGCTTTACGCCGACTGCAAAAAGGGAAACCGCCCCGGATTCAGCAATGCGGGCGCGCCCGATTTCGCGAGCGATATGTACGACTACATTATTGAAAAAGCGAAGGAACGCGTCCCCGTCGTCGAGAAAGGCGTGTTCGGCGCGGATATGAAAGTCAGCCTCGTGAATGACGGGCCGTTCACGGTGATACTCGATTCCGACGAGATCATAGGGAACAGGCATTGATGCACGTCTGAGATCATTATCGCAGCCCTGCCCGGCAGCCGCGCGGGCGGGGCGTTTTCGTCATTTTCGGAATATTGTTTCATTTGAATTCCAACGTTTTCGGTGTTATCCTTGTAATCGTTGGGATTATTTTTTTGAAGGAAGATATTAGCGGATATGAGAAGCAGATCGAGACAATTTATCATGCCTGCGGCCGGAACGGTCATCATCGCGGCGCTCATGACGGGCATCGCGGGGTATGTCGGCGACAGGGAAATAATTTTCCCGGAGATCGCCGCGCTCGCGGTCGGCTTTCTGTGCGCTCCTAAACGGGCATGGAATGTCAGCGCGCCTGGCATGTTCATGCTGATCACCGGATGCGTGGGCCGCCGGGTTCGGCATAAGCGCCGGCATGCCGGGACCGCTCGGAGTCAAACTCACAGCCGCTTTTGTAATAGCTCAGATAATATTCCTTTTTTCGGGCGCGTCGTTCGCGCCGCTTATCTCGGCGATCGTTCTGCCGGTAATGATAGGCACGGATTCGTGGTCATATGTCATATCGGCGGCCGGCATGACGCTACTCGTTATCGCCTTCCATGCTCTTCTCGTGAAAAGCGGGACGCGCGGCGAGGAAGCATTGAGCGCCAGATCCCTTCCGGACAAAGGAGCGGCGAAGAGACTGCTTTTCAGGACAGCCTTTTTCGCACTGATGCTCATTCAGGCCCTGAATCTCAACAGCGTATTCATAGCCGCACCGCCGCTGCTCGTGGCATTCACAGAATGGACGGAATCCGGCGCGCAGGGCCGTCCGCACATCAGAGTGAAAAAAGCGGCGCTGCTCGCGGCCTGCGCTGCGATCGGCGCGGGAAGCCGTCTTCTCCTTTCAGTTGGACTCGGCCTTCCGACAGCGGTATCGGCTGCCGCGGCCGCCGCGCTCGCACTCGCGGTAATGATCTCACTCGATATGTTCGTTCCGCCTGCCGGAGCGCTTATGATGCTCGCAATGCTGGTCCCGGAAAGCGCCCTCGCGCTGTACCCGGTGGAAGCTGGGATCGGCGCGTTCGTGTTCTGCCTTGCCGCGGCCGGAGCGGACAGAGTGATGGAGCGCGGTGCGGTGCGCACCGGTGCTCCTCAGACCGATTCACGCGAAAGCGCATGATCTTCCGGAGTGCCGGGCGCATGGTCTCAGGCGATGGCCGATCAGGCTCGTGATCTTTCGAAGTGCCGGGCGCATGGCCTCAGGCGATGGCTTATCAGGCTCGTGATCTTCCGGAGTGCCGGGCGCATGGCCTCAGACGCTGGCCGATCTGGACCGGATCGGAGCCCGACGCGAAAAATCCTCTCACGCCAGATCCACCGACTTTTTTCATGCACGCGGGCATTGCTGCGAAATGACCGCCGCAGGAAGCGTCACAGGGCTACATCTGAAAGCGCCCGAGACTGGTCGGTTCTAAATTTTCCATAATATGTTTTTACAAAACTTCGATTTTTCGTAAGGTGTGAACAAGATTTTCAACGTTTATCAGCCCTCTAACGGCCAAATCAATGCTTGAGGCCGAGATAGAGTAATCTAACCGCCCGCAAACCAGGAAAATC
>JAZAUJ010000033.1:0-8623 GCA_036342375.1 Anaerovoracaceae bacterium
ATGAAGGAACACGATATTAACAAATACGACTGGTCCGTGAAGGGCATCAGGCCCGGCGAGCACGGGAGAAAGATCACGAACGTTTCGTATTTCTGCGATAACATGTACGTCGGATACGAGACATATCTGCGCGATAAGTACAGACAGATCACGGAGAACGAGCAGAGATGGGAGAGCGTGCAGGTCGAGGACGCTGACGTCGTGACAGTGGCGTACGGCATCAGCGCGCGTGTCTGCAAGGAGGCCGTGAGGGTCGCGAGAGAGCAGGGCATAAAGCTCGGTCTCATCCGCTGCCAGACGATCACGCCGTTCCCGGTAAAGGCGTTCGAGGAGATAAAGCCGGACTGCAAGGGGATCGAGATCGTTGAAATGAGCGTAAAGGGCCAGATGACGGACGATGTCGCGCTCGCTTCGAGATGCAGACTTCCGATCTACGGATACTTCACTTCTTACGAGGTCCCGGATCATGAAAAAATCATCGAGCTGGCGAAGGATATCCTTGCCGGCACTGCAGAGGAGGTGTTTTAAATGGCGGTAAAAGAATTCAAAGCGCCTGAGATGCTCCGCACAGGAGAGCCTACGGGATTCTGCCCCGGCTGCGGACACGGGACTGTAGGGAGACTCGGATTCGAAGTGCTGGATGAAATGGGCCTTCTCGAAAAATCGATATCGGTATATGACGTAGCGTGCGACTCGCTTTATATGTGGTCGATAGACACGGACTGCGTCGGCACGGCTCACGGAAGAGCGATAGCGACAGCCGCGGGCGTTAAGCGCGTCAGAAAGGACTGCCCTGTATGGGCGTATGTCGGCGACGGCGCCACATATTCCATCGGTTTCCAGCATACTGTCTGGAACGCGATCAGAAACGAAAACATTACTGTCGTCGTTATAAACAACGGCGTGTTCGGGATGACGGGAGGCCAGATGGCTCCGACGACGCTTATAGGCCAGAAGACGACATCGTCTCCTGCCGGAAGATCCCGCGAAGTGAACGGGATGCCTATGGATATCACAAAGATACTCACGGGACAGGATATAGCGTATCTCGCGCGCGGGAGCATTGATTCCGTCGCGAACATAAACAAGACAAAACAGTACATCCGCAAGGCGTTCGAAAAGCAGATGAACGGGGAAGGATTCTCGCTCGTCGAGGTGCTCGCGCCATGCCCGACGAACTGGGGACTCTCGCCGCACGACGCGCTTGAGAGGATCCGGAATGAAGTGATGCCGGTCTATCCGATCGGTGAATTCATCGAAAGGGGGGTCAAATAATGTTAACCCAGATCATTTGCGCCGGCTTCGGCGGTCAGGGCATCCTGACTACAGGCATCCTCATTTCGTACGGCGCGTTCAAGAACGGCAACAAGATCACATGGTATCCTTCTTACGGCTCTGAGATGAGAGGCGGGACGGCGAACTGCACTATAAAGATAAGCGACGACAATGACATCGCCAGTCCGTACGCGAAAGAGCTTGACATCCTTCTCGCGATGAATGAGCCCGCGATAGACAAGTTCGAGGAGCGCGTAAAGCCGGGCGGCTGGCTGTTCGTGAATTCCTCGATCGTAAAAGACGACAGGAAATACAGAGATGACATCAATGTAGTAAAAGTCGACACGGTAAAGCTGGCCAAAGAGGCGGGCAATCCTAAAGGCGAGAACATCGCCATGATCGGCGCTATCCTGAAAAAGACGGGGCTTCTCACATATGAACAGTTCGAGAGTTCCCTCATTAAATACTTCACCGATAAGGGAAAGGAAAAATTCAACGACGCTAACGTCGCGGCTCTGAAAGCCGGTTACGAGAGTGTCGAATAGTATGTACTCCTGCAATCTGTAAGAACGGGGGCCGGTCCGGAAAGGGCCGGCTGCTGTTTTTGCGTAATAAAGCCCTCAATATTATTCCGGATATGCGAATAAAATAACTATTGAAATGAAATTTATCAATGCTGCGGTCTTATTCTATTTTGCCGTGGCTGCCAAGCAGTTTTTTTGCGAACTCGTACATTTCATCGTCTACTGAATCATCGAGCTCCACATGTTTTATCGAAGGGAATGCGTCTGTGACGACTTTCTCTATCATGGTATCGACGTCGCCTGCCGCAAATCCGCATGCGGCGCAGGCTCCGTCCATTTTCACCCATACGGTATCGCCTTCGATGCAGGACACGTGAGCCGACCCGCCGTGCGCTGCAAGGACCGGATTCACGCTATTATTGATTACCTCATCTATTCTGTCTTTAAGATCCATGTATTGCCTCCAATATTCCGCCATTTGATGATTTATTATACCATATCTTCTAAATAATGAAATAGAAAAATAAATAAATTCTAAAAATAAGAATTGACAAAGGTGTATTGAGTGCTATAATAAAATTACAGAATAAATAATTCCAAATATCAGAATAAACCAAGGAGGAATCTACAATGATTGAAATTCGCTGGCATGGACGCGGCGGACAGGGAGCATTCACAGCCGCAAGACTGCTCGGCAATGCGATGGTCATTGACGGCAAACAGGCTCAGGCCTTTCCGTCATTCGGTCCGGAACGCCGCGGGGCGCCTGTTCTCGCTTTCAATCGTATCGACGACGAGAGGATCACGGACAGGAGCGAGGTCGTGGAGTGCGACAGCGCGGTGGTTCTCGATGACACGCTCTTCGGAGATGCCGTCAGGAACGGCCTCAAGGACAATGCCGTAGTTGTTATCAATACGGTGAAGGACAAGAGCGAGTTTGATTTCAGGGGAAAGAACGTGCGGCTCTTTACAATAGACGCTACGGGTCTTGCTCTGGATATACTCGGAAGAGATATTACAAATGTACCTCTGCTCGGGGCCCTTGCCGCCGCGACTGATATCGCGGGACTCGATATACTCAAGCAGGCTATCGACGAACAGCTTGCTCCGAAGATAAGAGAAAAGAATAAGAAACTCCTCGAAGAAGCATATAACGTTATAAAGGAGGGAAACTAATGAATAAGCCAAAGCTTACAACTGAGCCGCTGCCTTCGAAGCTTCCGCTCGGGCCGGCTGCAAGGTCAGGCATATTGTATGAGATCAGTGCCGGTATGAGAACGTTCCGTCCTGTGATAGACACGGAGAAATGCGTAAAGTGTCTTCAGTGTTTCCTGTGCTGCCCCGACGGAGTCATAGATAAATCCGGCGAAGTTCTTGAAATAGATTACGATTACTGCAAGGGATGCGGCGTATGTAAAAACGTATGCAGCGTGGACGCGATCACGATGATCAAGGAGGAAGACGCATGAGTGAAGTAAGATTTGTTTCGGGCGACGAAGCTGTAGCGCTCGCTGCACGCCAGGCGCGTCCGCAGGTAATAGCGGCATATCCTATCACGCCGCAGACGATAGTTGTCGAGCGTCTGTCCGACTTTGTTGAGGACGGCAGCCTCGACGCGAAATATATGTACGTTGAATCAGAGCACAGCGCGATGTCGGCATGCATCGGCGCCGCGGCTGTGGGCGCGAGGACGTTCACTGCTACATCGAGCCAGGGCCTGCTGTATATGTGCGAATGTCTGCACTACGCCAGCGGCAGCCGTTTTCCGATAGTCATGATGGATGCGAATCGTTCGACAGCGACGCCGTGGAACATTTACGGAGACCAGAGAGATTCTCTCTCGCAGCTCGAATCCGGCTGGATCCAGCTGTATGTCCAGGACGTGCAGGAAGCGTACGACACTACTATCCAGGCATACAGGATCGCGGAAGATCCTTCTGTCATGCTCCCGGTGATGATCTGCCTCGACGGGTTTATTCTTACACATACATATGAGCCGCTTCAGATGACGGATCAGGAAAAGGTCGACAAGTTCATACCATATCATAATTTTGCAAACAGGATCGATTTCTCAGGACCCATGGCGAGCTGCATCACAGCCGGACCTCTTTACAATGCGGAGTTCAGAGTCCAGCAGCAGAACGCAACTGTCGAATCGGAAAAGGTCATCGAGGCCGCCGATAAGGAATACGGAGAGATCTTCGGAAGAAGTTACGGCGGCATGATAGATGCGTACAGGTGCGACGATGCGGAAGCGGTCATCATATCGCTCGGCAGCACGACCGGAACGGTCAGAGTCGTCTGCGACAGGCTGCGCGCGGAAGGAAAGAAGGTCGGCGTGCTCAGGATCAGATGCATGCGCCCGTTCCCCGGAAAGAAGATCGCGGACGCGGTCAGGAACGCGAAGGCGGTCGCTGTCATGGAACGCGACATCAGCTTCGGATATGAAGGCGCGGTATTCTCGGACGTGAACTCGGCCCTGAGAGAAAACGGCGTCACAGCGAAAGCTTACAACTATGTGGGAGGACTCGGCGGAAGGAGCATTGCCAAGTCCGATATCGAAAGAATATACGATGCGCTCCTCACCGGAAACGGTCCGGATGAAGTGCAGTTTGTGAATTTGAGAAAGGATCTTGATTATGGCAATTAGTGCGAAAACAATACCGAACGAAGAACTGTTCTATGGCCATAAGGCCTGCGGCGGATGCGGCGCGGCACTGTCCATACGTCTCGCGCTCAAGGTGCTCGGCGAGAAGACTATCGCTGTCATGCCGCCGAACTGCATGTCGACAGTCGCATTCATCTATCCTCACATGCCTCTTTTCTGCAGCGCCATAATCCCGCCGTTCGCGGGCACAGCGGCTGTCATGAGCGGAGCCCTGTGCGGATGTGAAGCTATGGGCTATGAAGATTACAATATTGTAGGGTTTGCCGGCGACGGCGGCACGGCGGACATCGGTCTGCAGTCGCTTTCCGGCGCGATCGACAGAGGCGACAGGGAGATCTTTATCTGCTACGATAACGAAGCGTATATGAACACAGGCGTTCAGAAAAGCGGCCTCACGCCTTACGGCATGAAGACGACGAACACGCCTGCCGGAAGGAACATCCACGGCAATGCGTCGTCAAAGAAGAGACTTTTTGAGATCGTGTGCGCTCACGATATACCGTACGCGGCGACAGCAAGCCTCGGCTATCCTGTCGACTACATGAAGAAGGTCGAAAAGGCGATGAACACGGACGGACCGTCTTTTATTCAGGTTCTGGCGCCGTGCCCGACGGGCTGGGGCTGCAAGAGCGAGCTCACGATAGAACTTGGAAAAGATGCCGTCGAGACCGGACTCTGGTACCTCGCGGAGTATGAAGACCATAAATTCAAACTGAATAAGGAACCGAAGGAATTCGCTCCGGTAGAGGATTATATCAGAAAACAGGGACGTTTCTCCCACTACGATGCAGATGATTTCGCGAGGCTGGAGGCCGACCGCGACGCGGTGTGGGAACATATGAGAAATGACTGGAAAGTCTGATCGGCCGTTGAAACGGAGTAATTGAATGAGAGCAAACAGCAATACTGAAATGAGGAATACATCATATTCAAAAGCAGTGCTGAAAACTCTGATAATACTTGATCAATTTAAGGAAAGCGACGAACTGGGGATAAAAGAGCTTGCGGACGCAACTGATATTCCTCCAAGTACAGTACAGCGTATGGTAAACACATTGGTTATGAAACAGTATCTCCAGAAGAGTCTTTCAAAACGGAAATACTGTCCCGGGACGTCGCTTTTCGAGATCAGTGCGAGGGCGAAAAACGTAAGCGGCAGAATAGAACTGGCGAAAGAGTATATGAAAGAATTTACGGCTGAGACACGGGAGAATATCAACTACGCTGTCCTTAAAGGATCACAGGTGACATATCTCGCAAAGGTGGATTCGCCGGAACTTCTCAGGCCCAACTTCCAGGTAGGAAAGCTGTATCCGGCGTTCAACACGTCGCTTGGCAGGTGCCTGCTTGCGTATAAGCCCTGGAGCAGGGTAGAAGCTATGTATGACAGGCTCCCGAATAAGAACATTTCAAAGGAGAAATTTCACGCATTGCTGAAAGAAGTCAGAAGAAAAGGGTATGCGACGGAAAGAGAGCAGTTCCGGCCGGGACTGTGGTGCGCAGCCGCGCCCGTCAGAGATTCTGAGGGAGAAGTTATCGCCGCGCTCAGCACCTGCATACCGATATTGAGACTTGATGCTGAGCGGGAGAAAATCATGTGCAGGCGTATTGTGGATACGGCGAAGTCCGTGTCCGTTGTGATGGGATGAATCCCAGAAAGGAGAAAGTAATGTCTACGGTATCGATCAGGAAGATCAAGGACCACAGCTACGAAAGCATAAAGGAAACGGTCGACCAGGTCATCGCTGACTGCGGAGGCCTCGAAGATATCATAAAGCCGGGATACAAAGTAATAATCAAGCCGAACCTCGTCGCCACGCCGGCTGACAGGCTGTCGGGCGGAGTCACGAGATGGGAAGTCTGTCTCGCGATCTACAGAGCGGTAGAGGCAGTCGGCGGCATACCTACTATAGCTGAATCATCGGCCGCAGGCGCTGATACGGAAGGACCGATCCAGAAGTGCGGCTATCAGGAACTGAGAGATCAGGGCGTCAGAGTGTTCGACCTTAAGACGGAAAAGTCAGCGAGTACCTGCAAAGTACCTGTAGAGGGCGGACATATCGCAAAGGATATAGCGACGTGGGACGTCATCCGTGACGCGGACGCAATAATAACGGTGCCTGTTATGAAGACGCACGACCAGTGCGAGATCACGCTCGGTATGAAGAACATGAAGGGCGTCATGCAGGATACCTGCAAAAAGCGTTTCCATAAGGAAGGCCTCGTGCAGTCAGTTGTCGACCTCAATGCGACGTTCAAGCCGGTGCTCGAGATTATCGACGGCACATACGGACAGCAGGGACTCGGCCCGATATTCGGCGAGACAAAGGAAATGAAACTCATAGTCGGATCGAAGGACCTCGTTGCATGCGAAGCTGTCACAGGGCTCATCATGGGTTATGATGTGGATGAAGTTGAAATAACGAAGGCCGCGTATGAGCGCGGGCTCGGTGAAAAGAACATAGACAAGATCAATGTCGTCGGGGAGAAGATCGACGATGTGAAGAGCAGGTTCAAGAGGTCGAGCGAAGTCGAGATAGAAGGGCTCCCGGAGTCATTCCAGTGCATTTTCGATCCACAGGCGTGCACAGGATGCCACAATACTGTTATCAGTTCCCTTATGGACATGAAGGCGCAGGATCTTTTCCCTTACCTCGAAAATATGAACGTAATGGTAGGCCCGTGCACGAAGGACGATCTGCCTGAAGACGCGAACGCCGACAATACTGTATGCGTGGGCGTATGCACGAAGAAGCTCGCCGATGAATGCGGATTCAGATGGGTCATCGGATGTCCTCCGGGCAACGCGGACGTGGTACAGGGAATACTCGGTGACCGTCTCGAGTACGGCGTAAGATACGCGAAGGACGAATGATCCGTGACACAGGAGGAGTAACAATGGAAAATCTGAAACTGTCGAAGCTGTCGCAGAATTATCCGGCTTCCGGGATAAGGAAAATGTTCGACATCGCTGCAAAGTACGATGATGTGATAAAGCTTACAGTAGGCGAGCCGAATTTCGACACGCCTGAATTTATCAAGGATGCCGCGAAAAACGCGCTCGACGAGGGGTTCGTCCACTACGCGCCCAACGCGGGGATAGACGAGCTCAGAGAAGCTCTCGCGAACAAGTATCATAAATACTGCAGGGACTACACAAAGGATAATGTTATCATCAGCTGCGGAGCCCTTGAAGGCATGACGCTGACGTTCCTCGCGCTGCTCGACCCGGGCGACGAGATACTCGTTCCGGACCCGTGCTTCCCGAACTATTACGGCCAGGCCATGATAGTGGGGGCAAAGGCCGTACCGGTGCCGACATACGAGAAGAACGGATTCAGGCTCCAGGCGGAAGACGTTGAAAAGGCTATAACTCCGAAGACGAAGGCGATCGTCCTGAACTCGCCGTGCAACCCCACAGGCGCGGTCATGACCGAGGAAGATGTCAGAGCGGTCGCGAAGCTGGCTGCTGAAAGAGATCTCTGGCTCTTCTCCGACGAGCCTTACGACGCGCTTGTCTATGACGGCGTAAGACCGTTCAGCGTCGGACAGATAGATGAAGTGAGAGACCGCACAGTTATTTTCAACAGCTTCTCGAAGACATACGCGATGACGGGATGGAGACTTGGATTCGCTATCCTGCCAGACGGATATGCCCCGAGATTCGCCCAGCTGCAGGAAGGCGTGCTGTCATGCGTCTCGACATTCTCCCAGGTAGCGGCGGTCAATGCCCTCAGGAGCGAGGAATGTGTCGGCGAGATGCTGAAGGACTACACGAGAAGAAGAGATATACTGGTGGACGGCATCAATGCCATTCCGGGATTCAGATGCGATAAGCCGAAGGGCAGCTTCTACGCGTTCCCGAATATCGAGGCGTTCGGCATGACGTCGCAGGAGCTCGCCGAGGATCTTGTCGAAAAGGCGAGAGTGGTAGTTGTCCCCGGATCAGCGTTCGGCGAGTGCGGCGAAGGCCATCTCAGGCTCGTATTCGCGAACTCTGACGAGAATCTGAAAGAAGCAGTAAGGCGTATCGCTGATTATGTGTCAAAATATCATCCGGATTTAAAATAGTATAAAGTGCTCAGTGATACATCTTGTAGAAAACTGCCGCCGTATGTACGGCGGCGGTTTTCTGATGCGGAAAAAAGCCGGGCGG
>JAZAUJ010000034.1:0-8566 GCA_036342375.1 Anaerovoracaceae bacterium
GAATACGGTCCCGAAAGAATGGGCGCGCCTATCACAGCTTACAACCGTCTGAGCAACGAACCCATCAGAGTGCATTCGAACATCCATGAACCTGACTACTGCGTAGTAGTTGACGAAACACTTCTCGATACTGTGGATGTCACCGCGGGACTCAGCGAAGACGGCGCCATCGTAATCAACTCGCCAAAATCCGGCGAAGAACTCAGACCAAAACTCAATGGATACAAGGGCAAAGTCTACACAATAGACGCAAGGAAGATCTCGGAAGAAGCGCTCGGAAGATACTTCCCGAATTCTCCGATGCTCGCGGCTATCGTAAAGGTCGCGGATATTATGCCGCAGGATGATTTCATGAGGGAAATGAGAGATTCGTACAAGCACAAATTCGCTCACAAGCCTGAAGTCATCGACGGAAATATGAAGGCCCTGGAGATGGCATTTGCGGAGGTGAAATAATGAAAGTAAACAAAGGCGACAACATCGCGGCTCACGGCCTCGATGAGAAATGGGAAAACATGACTCCGGGATGCACGATCACGGGCAACGGAACGTCAAAGTTATTCAAGACAGGCGACTGGAGAGTATCGAAGCCGGTCTTTATCGAAGATAAGTGCAAGCAGTGCCTGCTGTGCGTGCCGGTATGTCCGGACAGCAGCATTCCTGTCGTCGACGGAAAAAGAACAGATTTCGACTACGATCACTGCAAGGGCTGCGGCATCTGCGCCGCGAACTGCCCGTTCGGAGCTATAGAAATGAAGGAGGGAGAGTAACATGGCAAAGAAAGACAGATTATCGGGAAATGAAGCTGTCGCGGAAGCAATGCGTCAGGTGAACCCGGATGTAATGCCGGCTTTCCCTATCACACCGTCCACTGAACTCCCGCAGTATTTCTCGACATACGTGGCGAACGGCCAGGTCGACACGGAGTTCATACCTGTAGAATCAGAGCACTCCGCCATGGGCGCGTGCATCGGTTCGGAAGCCGCGGGCGCGAGAACCATCACAGCGACATCCTCAGCCGGATTCGCGTTTATGTGGGAACTGCTTTACGTAGCGGCGTCCAACAGACTCCCTATCGTCCTCGCGCTTGTCAACAGAGCGCTCTCGGGACCGATAAACATCAACTGCGACCATTCCGACGGCATGGGCGCGAGAGATTCCGGATGGATACAGCTCTACGCTGAAAACAACCAGGAAGCTTACGACAACTACATCCAGGCATTCAGGATCGGCGAGCACCCGGACGTGCAGCTCCCTGTAATGTCCTGCCACGACGGATTCATTATCTCCCACGGCGTACAGAACATAACGCTGCTCGAAGACGATGAGGTCAAAGGGTTCGTTGGAGAATATGAACCTGAACGCGCTCTCCTGAACGAAGGAGAATCGTTCGCTGTAGGTCCTTATTCGGTAATAGACTACTACTTTGAGGCCAAGAGGGCCCAGGCCGAAGCGCTCAAGAACGCGAAAAAGGTCGTGAAAGACGTAGCCGAAGAATACAGGAAACTCTCCGGAAGAGGATTCAGCTGGTTCGAGGAATACAGACTTGATGACGCTGATTTCGCGATGGTCATCATGGGATCCGCGGCCGGAACAGCCAAGGACGCCGTCGACGCATTGAGAGACAGGGGCATCAAGGCCGGTCTCCTCAAGGTCAGGATGTTCAGACCGTTCCCGGGAGCGGAGATCGCGGAAGCTCTCAAAAACTGCAAGGTCGTGGCCTGCATGGACAGGACGGAAAGCTTCAATACTCAGTCCGGTCCTCTCGGCGCCGATGTGAAAACGGCCCTGTTCGATGCCGGAACTGACGTAAAGGTACTGAACTACGTTTACGGCCTCGGCGGAAGAGACGTTACAGTAACGAGCCTGTCTTCGGTATTCGACGATATGGTCGAAGTCGATAAGACAGGAAACCTCGGCGACAAATACCGTTACCTGTCGGTAAGAGGATAGGAGGGAGAAAACTATGGCAGATTACAACTTCAAAGAAATAATGAGCAAGCCGGAACGTTTGGCTCCCGGTCACAGAATGTGCGCAGGATGCGGCGGCCCGATAGCCGTAAGAAACGTGCTCCGCGCGCTGAAACCCGAAGACAGAGCGGTCATCTGCAATGCTACGGGATGCCTCGAAGTATCGACATTCATGTACCCGTACTCGGCCTGGGAAGATTCATACATCCACAATACGTTCCAGAATGCCGCGGCTACATGCGGCGGCGTAGAGGCTGCGTATAACGTACTCAAGAAAAAAGGCAAGCTAAAGGATAATTTCAAATTCATCGCTGTAGGCGGAGACGGCGGTACATACGACATCGGATTCCAGTCGCTTTCAGGCGCTATGGAGAGAAACCACGACATGGTCTATGTCTGCTACGACAACGAAGCCTACATGAACACCGGTATCCAGCGTTCATCCGCTACGCCGAAATACGCGGACACGACGACGACGCCGGCCGGCACAGTTTCGGAGGGCAAGCCTCAGAACAGAAAAGACCTCGCGGCAGTCATCGCGGCGCATCATGTGCCTTATGTCGCTCAGACGACATTCGTGCAGAACATGAAAGACCTGCACATCAAGGCGGAAAAGGCGATCTACACTAAAGGCGCCTGCTTCCTGAACATTCTCGCGCCGTGCCCGAGAGGCTGGAGATACAATACTCCTGACATCATCGAGATCACGAGGCTCGCTGTCGAGACATGCTTCTGGCCGCTGTTCGAAGTAGAGAACGGAGAAAAGTGGACGCTGAACTACATGCCTAAGAAGAAACTTCCTATCGAAGACTTCCTCAGACCGCAGGGCAGATTCGCCCATCTGTTCAAGCCCGGAAATGAAAAATACATTGCCGAGATACAGGCGGACGTCGACGAGAGATGGGAGGAACTCCTTCATAAGTGCAACGCGTGATCAGACGCGGATATATGCAGAAACAGAAACGGGAGCCGCACGGCTCCCGTTTTTTATACTTTTTCGCAATGCGCGCATGACCCTAAAAGTCCAGCGTCCTCGGTGTTCTCGGGAACGGGAGGACGTCTCTGATATTATCGACGCCGGTCAGATACATGACCATCCTCTCGAATCCGAGGCCGTATCCGGAGTGCTTTACTCCGCCGTATTTTCTGAGTTCGAGATACCACCAGTACGGCGTCTTGTCCATGCCGAGCTCGTCCATCCTTGCTTCGAGCACATCGAGCCTCTCTTCCCTCTGAGATCCTCCGATGATCTCACCGATGCCGGGAACGAGGCAGTCGCACGCCGCGACAGTTTTGTTATCATCATTCATGCGCATGTAGAACGCTTTTATTTCTTTCGGATAATCCGTCACGAATACAGGAGCCTTATATATCTGCTCCGTAAGGTAACGTTCGTGTTCCGTGGCGAGGTCGACGCCCCAGTACACCGGGAATTCGAAATCGGCGCCTGACGCCTCGAGCTGCTCGACGGCTTCCGTATATGTGATCCTCACGAACGGTGTCTCCGCGACGTGCGTGAGTCTTTCTTTCAGTCCCTTGTCAACGAAAGTATTCAGGAAGTCTATTTCCTGCGAAGCGTGCTCCATGGTGTATGTGATCATGAATTTTATCATGTCTTCGCCGACATCCATCATCTCCGGCAGCTCCATGAACGACATTTCCGGTTCTATCATCCAGAACTCCGAAGCGTGCCGCATCGTGTTTGAGTTTTCCGCGCGGAACGTAGGTCCGAATGTATATACGTTCTTGAACGCCGAAGCGAATATCTCGGCTTCGAGCTGCCCGCTCACTGTGAGATTCGCTTCTTTCCCAAAGAAGTCCTGCGAATAATCCACGCTGCCGTCTTCGTTCAGCGGTACGTTCGCGAGATCAAAGTTCGTGACGTGGAACATCTCGCCGGCGCCTTCCGCGTCAGACCCCGTCAGTATAGGCGCCGTGCAGTATATGAACCCGCGGTCCTGGAAGAACTTGTGCGCCGCGTACGCCGCGACAGAACGCACCCTGAACACGGCCGAGAAAAGATTGCTCCTCGGCCGGAGGTGCGCTATCTCCCTCAGATACTCCACGGAATGCCGTTTTTTCTGCAGAGGATAATCGCTGTCTGAAGGCGCTTCTATCTCTATAGACTCGGCGTGGACTTCGAACGGCTGCTTCGCGTCCGGCGTGAGGATGAACGTTCCCGTGATATCCAGCGCCGACGAGATCGCCGCCTTTGATATTTCATCGAAATTCGGCAGATTCTCCGCCTCGTACACGATCTGGAGCGATTTGAAATTCGTCCCGTCATTGAGTTCTATGAATCCGAACTTGTTCGATCCGCGGTTAGTCCTTATCCATCCGCGTACGCGTACTTTCTGCCCGTCGTATTTTTCGGGCGAGGCGAAAAAATGCCTTATCTCGATCTCTTTCATAATTTACGTTTCCTTTCGTGATATATATTGCGCCAATGCGCCGCCAGTCACACATTATATCACAAATATGTGATTTCCGATATCATATCCCGCGCGCACGCGCATTTCGATCCCTAAATCTCTTCGAGTTCGCCTTTCTCGCGGAGTTCGGCTTCCTTCGCCTGTCCCTTTTTCGTCATGCTGAACCCGTATTTGTCCGCGACAGTGATTCCCATATACGCCATGACAACTGTCACTATCGGCATGATGAGATTGAACGTGCAGTAAGGCATGTAGCTTATCGTATGGACCCCGAGCACGCTGAATATGTACGCGCCGCACGTGTTCCACGGCACGAGCGCCGATGTGACGGTCCCCGAACTTTCAAGCGCGTTCGAAAGCGTCTTCGGATGCAGCCCTTTTTCTCTGTACGTATCCGCGTACATGCGCCCCGGGACGACGATCGAGATGTACTGCTCAGGCATAACGATATTCGAAAGCAGACAGGTGACCTCCGTAGTGAGAACGAGCGAAGCCGGTTTTTTCGCAAGCTTCACCAGCCTGGAGACGAGCACCTGCAGCAGTCCGGTCGCTTCCATGATACCGCCGAACATCATGGCGATTATAGTAAGCGAGACAGAATACAGCATATTGCTGATACCGCCCGACGTCAGCAGCGAATCCACGGCCTTGTCGCCGGTATTCGCGACAAATCCGTCGTACCCGCATGTAAGAAGATCTCCGAAATCGACTCCCGGCTGAATGATGAGTCCGAGCACTGCGGCCGTGATCGCGCCGAGCGTTATGCCGGGAATGGCCGGCATCTTGCGGGCTATCGCGATGATAACGACGACAGGCGGAAGGAGCAGCAGCGGATTGATATTGAAATTCTCAGCAATGCCGGAGCTCATAGCCTCCACGCCCGACAGGTCCGCGCCTCCCTTCGCCGCGAAATGGAATCCGTAAAACAGATAGAACGCGAACGTTATCCCGTACGCTACACCCGTCGGCTTCATCATGAATTTCACATGCGTGAATACGTCTGTCCCGGCCATCGCCGGCGCTAAGTTCGTCGTATCGGAAAGAGGCGACATCTTGTCCCCGAAATACGCTCCGGAGATGATGGCACCGGCAGCGACAGGCGTCGGGATGCCGAGCCCCATCGCGACTCCTACGAGTGCGAGGCCCATAGTGCCCATAGTCCCCCACGACGTTCCGGTCGCGAGAGATGTGATGGAGCATATGAGAAGCGCCGCAACGAGGAAGAACCTCGGCGTGAGAAGCTTGAGGCCGTAATAGATCATCGCTGGCACCACGCCGGTGACTATCCAGATCCCGATCAGGATACCGACGATGATGAGTATCATCACAGCCTGAAGGGAATTATATATCCCCTTTTTCATGGCTTCTTCTATGAAGTCCCACTTGAATCCGAGATAAAGCGCGACGCAGGCCGCGCCGCATACGCCGATAAACATGGATACATGCACACCTGCATCGTATTTAATAATACCATATGACATGCATGCGATCAGTATGGCAAATGTGATCAGCGAATGCCTGATCTTCACTTCCCTTTTCGGCTGTTGTCCAGAATTGTTGTTATTTTCCATAATCGTTCCCCTTATAAATGTACTTACAGAGTTTATTTTACAATTATTGAATTGAACAGTAAAGAGAAATTAGTTTCCCGCGCGGGAAAAATTCTGAAAATAACAGACGAAAAAAGAGCCGCGGCTCAGGACCGCGGCTCTTATCGTTTCCGCATCATATCTGTTCTTATTTTCTCAGTATATTTGAGCACTTGCCGTGGACAGATCCGCGGAAGGCTATTACTTTGTAATAATAATGTTTTCCTCCCGGCGCGGATGCGGCGCAGGAACGCGCCCTCGTTGCTTTCACAAGTTTGTAGGCTCCGTTTTTCGACGTCGATCTGTAGACTTTGTACGAGGTCGCGCCTGTAACGTTCGACCACGAGAGCCTGACGCTTGTCCGCTTTTTATTTGTCATTTTCAACTTCGGCGTATTAAGACCCACTATTACTGTCGCTGTCGGAGCGAATACTGTATGCGGCGATTTCCCCAGAGCCGAAATAGTATATGTTCCCGGAACATTATATCTTATCTTCGCTGTCCCGGTGCTGTCTGTCTGCGATCTGAACGAATACAGACTTCCGTTTTTCACATTCATGATATCCGCAGTCTTCGCCGGGCCGATGACGACTTCGTTCCAGTTGCTGTCCATGGAAAGCGCGTTGAGCTTTACATTCAGATAATCGCCGGCATTGACTCTGTATGTTTCCCTGCTGAAGTATGTGTACTGCGCGCTCCATGATGTGTCCCCGGACGAGAATGATACGGTCTGGACCTTCGCTCCGTTCGGCACGACCGTCTTCGAGATGCTCTGCGTCATCGCCTTGTTATTGAGATAGCACTTCATATTCGCTTTTCCGAATATCGTTTTAGCGTACGGTCCGTAACTGCTGTCTACGATCTCCATAAATTCTTTCGGATCGTTCGTAAATGACCTTCCGTATTTCATGATATGCGCGGCCACGAGAACGTCCCCGACTGTTACGCCCTGTTCTTCCTGTATGCCATAATATTTCTCGACAAGGCCGCTGCTGGCTGTCACTTTTCTATTCAGCAGTTCAAAGCCCCACTCCGTGGACGCTGTGAATTTTACTGTCGCGGTACTTGCGCCCGCTGCCTGCGCCGGCTGCGGCATGAACGCCGCCGCGATCACTATCGCGAGCGCGCACACTAATATTTTTGCAGTTTTTTTCATGCTGCCCTCCTCAACTATTTTGTTCTTTTATAACTGATATTCGACCATTTGCCGTAAACGAGTTTCCTGCCGCATTTCCTGTACGGCCTCACCTTGTAAAAGTAGACCCGCTTCCTTGCAAGTCCCGAATTTACCCACGCGTTCGATCTCGTCGTGCGCACATATTTGTATTTTCCGTTCTTCGATGTAGAACGGAATACTTTATACCCGGAAGCGCCGTAAGCTTTCGTCCATCTCAGAGTGACACGGGCAGTCCCGGCGTATGTATTCAGCCGCGGAGCGCCCACGACCGGGACCGCGCTGACAGGGTTTCCTATGGCCGTATATTTTCCGCCGCGCAGCTTTGCCCGCACTTTGTAATAATACGGGCGGCCGCATGAGAGCCCTGTATTCGTAAAATATGAAGCGGACGGCGGCAGCACCTTTATCGTTGTATATTTGCCGTTTTTGGACAGCGCTCTGTAAACCTCATAGCTCACAACGTTGTCGCGTCTCGTCCAGGAGACCCTGACAGCCTGATACGATACAGATAATGCTTTTAGCCCCCTGAGAGAGGTCTGATCGGGAGCGGCTTTCTTAACAGCGAATATCGTATTCGAATCATTCTTGTAGTACAGGACGCCGTCCGCCTCCGTTACCGGCGAAATGCAGTACTGGGATTCGGCGGGCGCGTAGACGAGCCCTCTGTTTTCCGCTCTTGTAAGATCCCCGCTGAACCGCGCCAGACTTATGCCGCCCGGGGCTGCATTGCAGCAGGCGCAGACCGAATAGCCGCTGCCGCTGTCTCCGCTGACGAGAAGCCTGCCCTGCACCGGGCCGTCGAGTTTTACAGACGCTTTCTTTTCCAGGCTTCCGCTGAAGGCAGCGACCTCCCCCGATGTGTTTCCGACGAAAATATTACCGTCAAATATGACCGGCGTATTCACGGAATCCCCGAACGGCGCGGATTTTTCATCCGAAACTGTCCCGTCCGCGCTGACGCCGAGTTTATATATCTTTGCGACGCCGCTTTCCGACTTAGTGGTGATGTAAGCGGCCCCGCCGGAAACAGCCGGTGCGCAGCGCACGCTGCAGTCCCCCAGATCTGTTGTTTTCATGTCTGAAGTATCCTCTGCCGTTTCTGAAACGGAATAGATGTTTCCGTCATCGCTGCCGAATATCACCCGGCCGCCGACTGACGCCGCGCCGCACCAGTAGAACCCGCCGTCATTCGTCACGGTCCACTTCGTTTCTCCGCTGGCCGCATCAATGCATCGATACATCCCGCCGTTCTTGTTCGTGAACGTCCCGGTGTACACCCTGCCGCCTATGCATGTGACCGGCGAGATATTCTGTCCTGTCATTTCGTCGCTGGTCCAGGCCGCCGAAGAAAGATCAGACGTCAGCCTGACGACCTTCGTCGTCGTGACGCCGCTCAC
>JAZAUJ010000035.1:0-8520 GCA_036342375.1 Anaerovoracaceae bacterium
CGTCGCGTAGCCGAACGCGGGCGCTGTCCCGAGCGTATCCGACGCGGCTTCCTGCTCGCCGGTCTTAGCGTTCAGTTTATAGACCCTGTTCCCCGCCGCGACATATATGCTGCCGTTGATATACGCGGGCGGCGTCGGCGCGTTCTTCCACGTTTCCCCGGAAGTGCTGCCGAATGATTTTTTCCAGAGGGCGGCGGACGCTCCCGGCTGGTCCGGCAGTCCCTCCTCGTCTTTCGCAGTCACGGACGCGAACGATACCTGCGGCACCAGCATTGATGCCGCGACCGCAAACGCAAGTATAAGAGTTTTTATACGTTTTCCGGTATTCATCATTGTCCCTCCCTGAAAATAAAAGAACCGCCCTTTCGGGCAGTTCCGTTTTCTCTGTCGAATATCAGGCGCCGCAGGGCGATACTCCGTCACCCGCATGGCAGGCATCGAGCAGGTCTCCTGGCTTACGGCAATGCCTGAGCCCGGCCTTCCCGGCTGTGCCAGTGACCATGTGTGGGCTCGCTTCCGAATACAGTGGCGGGACCGCGCGGGATTCCGACCCGC
This sequence comes from Anaerovoracaceae bacterium, assembly GCA_036342375.1. Lineage (GTDB taxonomy): Bacteria > Bacillota > Clostridia > Peptostreptococcales > Anaerovoracaceae > JALCRY01. The sequence goes on from JAZAUJ010000035.1 coordinate 556, forward strand.
TTCCCTCTCAGCTCCCGCATCGCGGGAGAACTCGGCGCCTTATTTATTTGTTACATTAAGTATATCACGGAAACGCGCGCTTGTATCGCGTTATTTCATCGCGTCCATGATCGCGTCGTAAAGGTCATCGTAATTGTCGATAGCCGGAAGATCCGGATTATCTTTCTTTATCTGATCCGTAGTCCTGAACAGGAAGCCTGCCCTGCTCGCGTGGAGCATGCCGAGATCATTGAAACTGTCTCCGGCGGCTATTGTGTCATATCCGAACTGCTGCATGCCCTTTACCGTCGTGAGCTTCGTGTCATCGCAGCGCATCTCGAACCCGGTGATCTCACCGTCGTCGGCAACGATAAGCGTGTTGCACATGAGCATCGGATATCCGAGCTTCTTCATGAGCGGCATCGCGAACTGCTCGAATGTGTCGCTCAGGATGATGACCTGCGTCTGCGCGCGGAGCTTGTCGAGGAATTCTTTTGCGCCCGGCAGCGGGTCGATCCTCGATATCACGTCCTGGATCTCCTTCAGCCCGAGGCCGTGTTCCTTGAGTACGCCCAGTCTCCAGTTCATGAGCTTATCGTAGTCGGGCTCATCGCGGGTCGTCTTCTTCAATTCCGGGATCCCGCTCTCCTCCGCGAAAGCGACCCATATCTCCGGTGTGACAACGCCTTCCATGTCAAGACAAGTAATATACATAAATAAATACCTCCCAAAAAAATATACGGCTTGCATTTGTCAGTTTATACTGAAAAAGCGCGCGGCGCAAGAGGATATGCATCAATGCGGAGAAAGCCCTCCTGTTTCCGGTCCGGTCCCCGCGGGATGCGGCAATATTTTCGGACAGTATTTTGTGCAGAATATTGACTTTCAGTGCGTAATATGGTATTTTTAGGGCAGAATATCAGACAAAAAACAGAATATTGTTCGGGATATTTTTCGGAGGTGTAACAATGGTCACTGATCGCATTGAGAAAATCAGACAGAATTACGTAAATTCAAAGCCGCAGATATCGTATGAACGCGCATTGCTGTGGACGGAATCGTATAAAAGGACGGAAGGAAAATCCCCCGCGATACGTTCGGCGCAGGCGTTCTATGACTGCTGCGCGGGCATAGGCGTGCACATATTCGAAGGCGAGCTCATTGTGGGCGCGACGGGCGAATTCCGCAAATGCGGCATCCTTACGCCGGAGTTCTCGTGGATGTGGGTCGACAGGGAAATGGACACATTCGACAAGCGCCCCCAGGACCCGTATCTCATCACGGAAGAACAGAGAAATTTCATTCGCGAAAACATATTCCCGTATTGGAAAGGAAAATCGCTCGAAGAAGCGTTCCTCGCGAGGCTTCCTGAAGATACGAAGCATATCGGCGTCGATACGGGAGTCATCGACAGCGACTCGAAATGGCGGCAGGCCGTAGGCGAAGTCACGCCTGACTACCAGGGCGTGCTTTTCAAAAAAGGATTCGGCGGCATAATAAATGAAGCGCAGCAGCACCTGTCCGAACTCGACGCCGCTGTCCCGGAAGATGAAGAAAAGAAAGATTTCTATGAATCTATAATCCTCACGTCGAAAGGCATCATTCTGTACGCGCACCGCTACGCCGACAAGGCTGAAGAAATGGCAAAGGAAGAGAAGGACCCGAAGCGCGCCGAAGAACTGAGAGTCATCGCGGCGAACTGCCGCAAGGTGCCTGAGAACCCGCCGGAAGGTTTCTATGAAGCAATGCAGTTCCTCTGGTTCGTCCAGATAGGCGGCATACTCTCCGAAAACCCGCTTTCACTTAACCCGGGCCGCTTCGACCAGTATATGGACCCGTATTATGAGTCCGATATCGCGTCGCAGAAGATCACGCCGGAGTTCGCTCAGGAACTCGTGGACGCGCTGTGGCTCAAATACTCGGAATGGGTATGGACGATCTCGTCGAACACGGCGGACTATTTCGCGGGGTATAACCAGTTCCAGAACCTCACCGTCGGCGGGAAGAAACGCGACGGGAGCGACGGGACGAACCCTGTTACATACATGGCGCTCAAGGCCACAGAGGAAGTCAAGACGCACCAGCCGGGGCTGTCGGTAAGAGTCCAGGCGGACTGCCCGAAGGAATTCCTGGACGCGGTGACCGGCCTCGTAAGCAAAGGCCTCGGATTCCCCGCCATCCATTCCGACAGCGTAGGATATCAGATGCTGCTGAACGCGGGATATGAACCCGAGGACGCGAGAGACTGGAACAACTGCGGATGCGTAGTGCCTCACAACAGAAAGACGGGCGAATGGACGGCGGCCGTAAACATGAATTTCGGCTCCGCTCTGGAATACGCTCTCAACGAAGGCCGCAGCCTGATGACCGGAGAAAAAATGGGTCTCGACGAAAAACCGGCGGCCCAGTTCAGAACATACGAAGAAGTGAAAGACGCGTTCCTGCGCCAGTTCGACAACCTCTGCAGGCACTCCGTCATACTGACAGTCGAAGCGCAGCGCATACACAGAGATCAGGTCCCGCGCCCGTTCCTGTCATCCTGCATCGAGAACTGCATGGAATCCGGAAAGGATCTGTCGCGCGGCGGAGCGAAATACAATATCGGACCTGTCATCACAGGCATAGGGCTCGCAGTGACGGCGAACTCGCTCGCGGCGATAAAGAAGCTCGTATATGAAGACAGAGTGTGCGATATAGATGTACTTGTGGACGCTCTCAAAGCGAACTGGGAAGGTTACGAAGACCTCCGCGAAAAGGCGCAGAACTGCCCGAAATACGGCAATGACGATGACTACGTGGACGATATCGCGAAAAAGATATCCAACCACTTCTATAACGAGATACACGGCTATAAAGACATTTTCGGTTCGCCGTTCCTGACGGCGTTCATGGGGATCTCGAACTATATCCCGATGGGCCGCGTGCTCGGAGCCACGCCTGACGGAAGAAAGAACGGCGATCCTTCGAGCGAAGGCGTAAGCCCGTATGTCGGAACAGACAGATCCACACCGCTCGCCGCAATGAAATCGACGGCGAAGGTCAACCAGGAGATACACTCCGGCGGCACGCTGCTGAACCTCAGACTGAACCCGGAGACCGTCGCGACGAAGCGCGGCCAGGCGAACCTCGGTTCACTGATCCAGACGCTGTTCTCGCTCGGCGCGTTCCACGTGCAGTTCAACTGCATATCGTCCGACACGCTGAGAGACGCTCAGGCGCATCCGGAGAACTATAAAGATCTGCTCGTACGTGTGGCCGGCTACTCGGCGCAGTTCGTGAATCTCTCAAAATCAATGCAGGACGCCATCATAGCGCGTACGGAGCATGTGATCTGAACGAAAGGCGGATCTGACCGATGGGCGGCTATATAATGCAGCTACAGAACTTTTCCGTAAATGACGGGGAAGGCATCAGGACGAATATTTTTCTGGCGGGCTGCCCGCTCAGGTGCGCGTGGTGCGCGAATCCCGAGGGGCAGACGCCGGAAAATCCGATGACGCGATATGCCGAAACAGACGAGATCGTGCGGGAGATAGACAGGCAGTACGTCTTCTACCGGTTCTCGGGCGGCGGCGTTACATTTTCAGGCGGTGAACCGACATCGCAGCCGGAATTTCTCGCTGAACTGACAGACGTCCTGTATGATAAAGGCTACAGCCTGGCCATAGAGACATGCGGCTTCTTTGACTTCGGGAAACTCCGCCCGGTGCTTGAGAAAATGGACCTCATTTTCATGGATCTGAAACATCCTGATACCGAAAAACACCGGCAGTTCACCGGAGTCGGAAATGAGCTCATCATAGAAAATATTGAAAAGGCATCAATGCTGGGACCGGAATTCGTCGTGCGCATCCCGACGATAGAAGGCGTGAACGCCGACGAGCAGACGATGCGGCGGGCATTCGAAATAATAAAGGAAAAAGCCCCGTCTGCTTCGCTTGAACTCCTGCCATATCACAGTTTCGGCGACGCGAAATACGAACAGCTCGGGATGGATCTTCCGGACAGATCGTTCGCGAGGCCTTCAGACGAGACCATGAAAACGTACGAAAGCATCGCCGCGTCCTGCGGCATAAATGTCGTATCATACAAATAGCAGCAGAAAAGGAACATGCCACACGGAGGTATACATGGCGGTATCGGACCCGAAAGAACTTAACGGCATAATAGCGGACAATCTTAAAGACCTGAGAAAGGCGAGAGATATCACGCTCGATGAGGCGGCGGAAATGACCGGCGTGAGCAAGAGCATGCTCGGGCAGATAGAACGCGGCGACTGCGGTCTTTCTGTCGCTACGCTCTGGAAGATATGCACCGGACTCAAGATCTCGTTCACGTCGCTCATGAGCGCAGGTGAAGATAATGTGGAGATCGTCGACAACAAATCCGTGGAACCGCTCCGCGGCGACCATCAGGGATTCCGCATCTACCCGGTATTCCCGTCCGACTCCGGACGAAGTTTCGAGATACTTTACATCGAACTCGATCCGGACGGCATATCAAAATCGGAAGCTCACGATACCGGCACTGAGGAATTCGTCATGGTCTATGAAGGCGAACTTTCTCTCACGGTCGGAGATGATCACTATGACGTGCCGTCCGATCACTCCATCAGGTACATGGGAGATAAGCCGCACATCTACGCCAATACCGGAAAAAAGATGACCAGGCTGTGCATGGTCATCAAATATCCTGACAATATGTGACCCGCAGGTCTGCTTCGCCCGGCGGCCGGATGGCCGCCGGCTTTTTTATTTTACGGATGTCCCGGGAGGATGCGCGTCCTCACGCCGGCCTCCTGCTCTGCTTCATTATTATAGAATGTCAGGCACTTCAGCTCATCGAATACCAGTTCGACAGATCTGAACCTCGCCGCGTTGAGACTTGCCGGCGTCCTGCCGAACGGACTGACTGTGAACCTGAGAACTTCGAACGACATCCCTTTCAGGAACTCCGCCGCGCTTTCGGCGAACGTCCCGCGGGATCCCTGCATTGATCCGTTATCGATATATACGAAATACGAATTATCTATCACGAGCGTGTCATCCTCAAGCTCTATCTCCATGATGAACCCGGCGTCGCGGCCGCCGGCGGAAATGCTGAATTCGTCGCCGCTGTCAAGCCGGGCCGGCCCGCCTGCAACACGGACGCTCTTCACTTTCTGCCCGAGCGCGAGATCATACTGATATACGACGCTGTAATCTTCTCCCGCACTATATTTCCTCAGCATATGCCCGAGCCCGAAAAGATAATTTTCAAGTTCGTCATTCCCTCCGCCTTCATTTACCGGAGTGCTCATCTCATAATATTCCTGCTCCGTGCTCAGGCCGTTCAGCGCCTGCGCGAGCTCCATGCCGGGGCCCGCGGCGTCGAGTATCATCTTGTACAGAGCATAGAAATCCGTGCTCCTCCTGTTTGTCACCTGATACGCGAGGTCGTTCATTACCGACGAGCCGTACTTCTTCGCGTCCCAGCCGCAGTCCAGGAACGTCCTGACGAGGTCCGAATGACGGAAAAAGCCGTTCTCATTGTTCTCGTAAAGCGCTTCGCCGAGCAGCGTGCTGTAATACGGTTCGCCGCCGACGGATTCTATCCCGTCCGGCTCGGATTCGACCGCATTCACGTCGGCGCCGTTTTTCAGAAGCCTCGCGATATGATCCGCGCTTCCGCGGCCTTCAGTGATATTATCAAGTATTTTCTGTTCAGTTTCATTAAATGCCATCTGTTCCTCCTATACGTACCAGCCCGGCATTGAATAATCCCGGCTGATATATATCTGCTTCAGCTCGCGGTACTCGTCGAGCCCTTCGGGCCCCATTTCGCGCCCGATGCCCGACATCCCGAAGCCGCCCCAGAGCATGTCGCTGCCTGCGATATTATAGCAGTTCGCCCACATCATGCCGGCGCGCACTTCGCTGATCACCCGGCGTGCCCTGTCCATGTCCTTCGTGAATACCGCGCCCGCGAGCCCGTACTCTGTGTCATTCGCCATCGCGACCGCTTCCTCTTCATCGCTGAACGTCTGCACCGTCGCGACAGGTCCGAATATCTCTTCGCGCACGATCTTCATATCCGGGCTGCAGCCGTCGAATATCGTCGGCTCAACGAAAAAGCCGCGCCGGCCGATCCTGTGTCCGCCGCAGACGAGTTTCGCCCCTTCCGCGATGCCGCTTTCGATATATGAAAGCACTTTCTTCATATGCTGCCCGGATACGAGCGGGCCGATATCCGGATCGTCCATCGGGTCTCCCGCCTTCATTTTCGCTGTCATATCAGCCATCAATGCCAGAAATCTGTCGTGTGCCTTTTCGCTGACGAGTATCCTGGAACCGGCGGAGCATATCTCGCCCTGGTTCATGAATATGCCTGTCATAGCCCACTCCGCCGCTGACTCGAGCTCCGCGTCGTCGAATATTATGACAGGGGATTTTCCCCCGAGCTCGAGGGCGACATTCTTGATATTCACAGATGCGGCCGCCATTATATCCCTTCCGACGTCCGTGCTGCCTGTGAATGTTATCATATCGACATCGCGGCTCCGCGCGAGCGCGCCGCCGACAGGACCGCCCGGGCCGATAACGAGATTCGCGGCGCCCGCCGGGAGCCCGGCTTCTTCCATGAGTTCGAACAGTTTTATCGTCGAAAGAGGCGTATATGACGCCGGCTTTACGACAATGCAGTTCCCGGCGGCGAGCGCCGGCGCTATCTTCTGCGACGCCATGAGGAGCGGATAGTTCCAAGGCGTGATAAGCGCGCAGACCCCGACGGGTTCCTTCGCTACGAACGCGGACGCGGATCCTTCCTCCGGGATATTTCCCGCGCCTTCCCGGGCTTCTTTCGTTATCAGTTCAGCGTAATATCTGAAACAGTCCGCGGACGAACTGACATCGTCCTTCGCCTCGCGCAGCGGCTTGCCCTGATTTCGCGTTTCGACCGCGGCGATCTCATGCGCGTCGCGGAGCATGAGATCGCGGATCTTCATCAGCGTCTCCGCCCGTTCTGAAGCAGGGAGATCGCGCCACTCCCGCGTCTCATAGAACGCGCGCCGCGCGGCCGATACCGCGTCTTCCGCGTCCCGCGCGTCGCTCCGCGGCACTGTCTCCAGATGTTCTTCCGTCGAAGGATCGATCAGTTCCTGATATTCGCCCGAAGAAGGTTCCGTCCATGTTCCGTTGATATAATTTTTTCTGTATGTCATTTTCATCTCCAGCGCCGGCCGGCGGCCGGCTTATTGATAATTATAGCCTGTTCAGACCGAATAATAAAGCGGGAACATATGAAAAGGGAGTCCGCTGCAGTTTTCGCAGAATGTGCCTGCGGATTTTCTCCTCCGCGCCATATGCACCGCCGCGATCAAGTCCGAATCTCACAGTTATCACCCCTTGCGGATCAGGCCGCTCTTGACCTGCAGGATCAGGCTGCCGGCTATCTCGTTCACTGCAGTTACAGATCCTCCGACTGCAAATCCCATTTCCGCGAGGTGCCTTCGCACGTTCTCCGGACCTGATATCTTGCTTATCACAACTGTTTCATCCGTTTTTGCAAATGTCAGCGGCATCATAAGATCCTCCGGTCAGATACTTCAAACTTCGTTAGTAAAGTTTAACTATCGCAAGTTTAGTATATCTAACTACATGTGTCAGGAGAAAACTTGTGTCAAAAAGTTTTATATGGGAAAATTTACAGGTAAAGATAAGGGATTTCCCGGGGAAAACGGAGATAATATTATGAGTCTGAACAAGTCCGCAGAAGATTATCTGGAAGCGATGCTGATGCTTAAAGAGGAGATGGTCGTATCCATGCCGCTGACCTTGCTGAGAGCTCATTTCACCATCTTATGCGACACTGTGCCAGTGAACAGGCTCATCAGATCAGGGGTCCCTATCTGTCTCTGCATCGCCTGGCTGTACTTCAGGAATACTTTCGGCTTGAAATGATATGATCTGCACAATTGCTTGTACTGGTACTCCATACATTCATTGCCGC
>JAZAUJ010000036.1:0-8486 GCA_036342375.1 Anaerovoracaceae bacterium
CCTGTATCAGGGATTATCGCTAAAACAGATAACCCGCTACCGGAATAACTATTGACATATCTTTAGTTTGCGTTAAAATTAGTTCAACACACTAGATGAAACTCCCGCGGAAGCAAGGCGCCGCAAGCGAAGTAAGAATTGCAAAAACAATATGCACAATACAGCAAACTTCAGCGGCGACCAGGACTGTTTTCATCGGTGCAGACGCAGAGTGTATCAGTAAAAGGAGAAAAGCGATGGCACAGGAGCAGGTAAGAGAGTATTTCAGGCAGCTCGGGATAGAAGACAGGCTCATAAAGCTGCATGAAAGCAGCGCGACGGTAGAACAGGCCGCTGAGGCGCTCGGAACAGAGCCGCGGCGCATTGCCAAGACAATGTCGTTCCTTACGGACGACGGCCCCATCGTCATCGTTATGGCCGGAGACGCGAAAGTAGACAACCGGAAGTACAAAGACAGGTTCCATATAAAGGCGAAAATGGTGCCGTTCGATGACGTTGAAGCAGTCATCGGCCACGCGGCGGGCGGCGTATGCCCGTTCGCTGTGAACGACGGCGTCAAGTCGTATCTCGACGTTTCGCTCAAGAGATTTGAAACCGTATTTCCGGCCGCCGGCGGCATCCACGATGTTACAGAACTGACGTGCGATGAACTCGAAAAATATTCGCAGAATTTTTCCGGCTGGGTCGATGTTGCGAAAGGGTGGCAAGATGGTGAAAATACGTGATATTTATGAGAAGAAGCAATGCGAGGGAAAACCCGTGTTTTCGCTCGAGATATTCCCGCCGAAAAAGGCGGAGAACCTTCCGAAGATATATGATACTGTAGCGCAGCTGGCGGACATTAACCCCGATTACATCAGCGTGACGTACGGCGCCGCCGGCGGGACGAAGGGGAAGATAACGTCAGACATAGCGGGGAATATAAAAAGAAAATTCGGGATAGAGACGGTCGCCCACCTTACGTGCATAAATTCGTCGCGCGATGAGGTAGACGACGCTATCGAAGATATAAAAAAGAACGATATCGAGAATGTCCTTGTCCTGCGCGGCGACCGCGTGGAGGGTTCGCGCGAAGGGGCCTTCAGGCACGCGAACGAGCTCGCGATAGAACTTCAGAAGGCCGGAGGCAGGGACCTGAACCTGATCGGAGCGTGCTATCCGGAAGGACATATAGACAGCCCGAATCTTACGGAGGACGTTGAGAACCTGAAGTACAAGATCGGAGCCGGCGTCACATCGCTGGTGACGCAGCTGTTCTTCGACAATCAGGTCTATTACGATTTCATCGACAGGATACGCGCCGCGGGCATAGATGTCCCGGTGGCGGCCGGCATCATGCCTATAACAAAACCGTCGCAGATAGAGCGCACTGTCGAGCTCAGCGGCGCGAGCCTGCCGGAGGAATTTTCTAAAATGATAGCGAAATACGGAAATGACCCTGACGGATTGTTCGTACATGATATAGAATATGCTGTAGGGCAGATCCGTGATCTTATAGCGCACGGCGTTCCGGATATCCATCTCTATACGATGAATACGCCGGAGGTCGCGAAGGCGGTGTATGACGGAATAAAGGATCTGCTGTGACCGCGCATTGACGGGAAAGCGTTTGTCGGAGGCGAAGATGAAAATAGGACTACCCGGACACATTGACAGAGAGAAATGGCGCCTGCGGCTCGGCACAGACGATTATGAAGGACTCAGCCCCATGCTCGAAAGAGCTGAGGCTGAGCTTTTTCGCTCAGCGGAGCCGCGCGGTGTGTATAAACTGACGGATATCGAGGATATCCCGGGCGAGGCGATAAAGAAGCATCTCGCGGGATGCCGGAAGATGGTGCTCATGGCGGTCACGCTCGGGGCGGGCGTTGACAGAGCCATACGGGCCGCGGGCGCGGGAGACGCCGCGATGCAGGTATTCCTCGATACGGGGGCGTCTGTGCTCGCGGACGATCTGTGCGGCGCGTTCAGCGATATGATCCGCGATGAGCTTCCGGAGGATCTGCCGTTCATGACAGGCAGGTACAGCCCGGGGTACGGCGATCTTCCGCTCGAATATCAGGACAGGCTGACCGCGCTGCTCGATACGCAGAGGAAGATCGGCCTTACTGTCACGGAGTCGCATCTGATGCTTCCGAGGAAATCTGTGACAGCGATCATCGGAGTATCGGATCATGAGGTCAGCGGTTACCGGGCGGTCTGTTCGGAATGCGCGCTCAGGGATAAATGCGAACTGAGAAAACAGGGCCGCACGTGCGGGTGACAGGACGCGAGGCGGCGCATAAAGCGCCCCGCGGGAGCCGGATGCGGAGATATGCCGGCGGAAAACAAGGAGAAAAAATGAAGATTTTCAGCAACAACAGGATACATCTTCTCGACGGAGCGATGGGGACGATGCTGCAGCGGCACGGCGTGGAGCCGGGCGCTGTCAGCGAGGTCCTGAATATCGAGCAGCCGGATGTGATCACTGCGATACATCGCGAGTACGTGCAGGCCGGAGCGGACGTTATCTACACGAACACGTTCGGCCTGAACCGCTACAAGATGGAAAAGACCGGATACGGCGTGGCGGAGACGGCCGATGCCGCCGTGAAGGCGGCCCGCGCCGCATGCGATAAGGACACGAAGGTGGCGATAGACATGGGCCCGATCGGGCAGCTGCTCGAGCCGATGGGTACGCTCAGCTTCGAAGACGCGTACGATACATTCAAAGAAGTCTGCGTGCAGGGCGAAAAGTCGGGCGCGGATCTCGCGGTGATAGAGACGATGACCGACCTTTATGAAGTGAAGGCGGCATTGCTGGCGGTGAAAGAGAACACAGACCTTCCCGTTATGGTGTCGATGACATTCCAGGAGGACGGCAGGACGTTCACGGGATGCGGGGTCGAAGAGATGGCGGCATTGCTGACAAGGCTCGGCGCGGACGCGGTCGGCATAAACTGCTCGCTCGGGCCGGATGAGATCTGGCCGATCGCGCAGAGGCTCGCGGCGGAGACGCCGGCGGAAATATTTGTGAAACCGAATGCGGGGCTGCCGGACCCGAAGACGGGCGAATATCATATATCGGCGGAGGAATTTGCCGCATCAATGCGTAAGTACAGGGATCTCGGCGTTTCTATGATCGGAGGCTGCTGCGGGACGGATCCGACATATATTTCGGCGCTCCGCGATATGCTCGGCGGGGCTGAGACCGCGGAGAGACCGGAGAAAGCCCCCGCGCGGACCCGCGTCTGCACGGCGACAGCCCATACTGATTTCGACCGTTTCGTCGTGATCGGCGAGCGGCTGAACCCGACAGGCAAGAAGAGGCTGAAAGACGCGATCGTAAATGAGGACTATGACTATATCATGGAGCAGGCATTGAAGCAGGCCGACGAAGGCGCCGGCGTGCTCGACGTCAATGCCGGCATCCCGGGGATCGATGAAGCCGCGGTGCTGCCGGCGCTCGTGAAGAAGATCCAGAGCGTGACGGATGTACCGCTGCAGATAGATTCCGGAGACCCCGCGGCGGTCGAAGCGGCGCTGCGCGTTTATAACGGCAAGCCGGTCCTGAATTCCGTGAACGGCACGGAGAAGTCTCTGCGCGAGATACTCCCTGCCGCCGCGAGATACGGCGCCGCGATTATCGCGCTCACGCTCGATGACGACGGGATCCCCGAAACAGCGGAGAAGCGCATTGCGATCGCGGAGAAAATCCGGAACGCGGCGAACGCGGCAGGCATTCCCGACAGCGATATCATAGTCGACTGCCTCACGCTCACTGTATCGGCAGAGCAGGCGCAGGCCGCGGAAACACTGAAGGCGATCAGGACCGTAACGGAAGATCTCGGTCTGAAAACTGTGCTCGGGCTTTCCAATATCAGTTTCGGGCTCCCGAACAGGCCGCTCATAAACAGGACATTCCTCGTGATGGCGATGCAGCAGGGCCTTTCGGCCGCGATAATGAATCCGGCCGACGAAGAGATGAAGGGGGCGCTGCGCGCGTTCGAACTGCTGTCAGGCGCCGATGAAAACGCGGCGGCGTTTATCGAGGCGTTCAGAGGATGGACGCCCGCGGCCGGAGGCGCGAAGGCGCAGGGCCATGTCACGGGCGGCGGAGAGGCCGAAGGAAAGACAGCGGAGTTCGGGACGCTCGGGGGCGTTACGGCCGCGCTCAAAAAGGGACTGCCGTCAGAAGCCGTGAGAAATGTAGAGAAGATACTCGAATCGAAATCAGAAATGGAGACCGTGAATGATTATCTCGTCCCGGCGCTCGACGTGATCGGGAAGGAATTCGAAGCGGGGACGCTTTACTTGCCTCAGATGATGCAGGCCGCCGTCGCCGCTCAGGCCGGATTCGAGGTGATAAAGAAGCGGCTCGCGGAATCGGGCGTGGAACGCGTGTCGAAAGGCACAGTGATCATTGCCACAGTAAAGGGCGACGTCCACGATATAGGGAAAAATATCGTGAAAACTATACTCGAGAATTACGGGTACGATGTGACTGATCTCGGCCGCGACGTCCCGCCGGAAACTATCGTAAAGACCGCGGAAGAGAAAAACTGCCGGCTCGTGGGGCTGTCGGCGCTTATGACGACCACGCTCGGCAGCATGGAAGAGACAACATCGATGCTCAAGTCCCGTCTGCCGGGCTGTCATGTGATGGTCGGAGGCGCCGTCGTGACGCAGGACTACGCCGACTCCATCGGCGCCGATTATTACTGCGCGGACGCGATGAAAGCCGCCGCGGCCGCGAACGAGGTATTCGGGGCTCAGGCATGACATCTGAGTCAGTGTTGATCCCGCATTGACAGTGCTGTATGATACTAAGAATAATTGCGTTTTCGCTGAGAGGAGAATGACACCGTGAAAATGATTCTTATAAACGGATCGCCGAAACAGAAGAAAAGCCTGACGCTCGGTATTGCCGAGGCGTTCATCGAAGGAGCGGGAGCAAGGCCCGCTGAGACCATCGATCTGTATTCGAAGGAGATCGGCGCATGCCGCGGAGATATGTCGTGCTGGTTCCGCACGCCCGGGCACTGCATCCTGCAGGACGATGCGCGCGCGATCTATGAAAGCATCAGATCGGCCGATGTCGTAGTCTGGTCGGTCCCCGTATATGTTTTCGGTTTTCCTTCGCAGATGATCCGCCTGATGGAACGCGTCATGCCGTGGGTGAAGCAGAAACTCGTGGATGACGAGAGCGGACGTCAGACGCATCCGGGGCTCGGCGGCGTCGGCGAACCGCCGCGTCACATCCTCATCATGAGCGGCGCGCTCGCGGATACGGAGGCGGATTTCAAAGGCGCGGTGTATCAGTTCCGGCGGATGTTCGGCGAGGATTCTGTCGCTATCACATGCGGCGAGTCGAACCTGTTCTTTATGGAGAAACATCCGCGGATCGGCGCGCTCACTTCTGAATATAAAGAAACAGCAATGCAGGCCGGCTGCGAATTTGCGTCTTCCGGAGAAGTGTCGGAGGAAACGTTCGCGAAGCTGAACGGTCAGATGATGCCGAAGGACGAGTACACGGATCTGATAAACGGCAGGGTCCGCTGACAGGTCCCGCGCGGCAGATAAAGAATTGAAAGGCAGTTTCCCTTTCGCGGCAGCGCGGGGGGAACTTTTTTATGGAACGGAGCGGGCGCCATTACCTGCGGCCATACCTCCGCATTGCCCGAAAATCAAAACAATCTATTGATTAAGACTATTCAGTCTATTATATTATAATAAGGGTAAAATCCGACAAATTACAGATATCGCATTGCGGAAGGAGTCAGTGATGTTCAAAACGATAACGGGCCCTCAGGGCGGCAGGGTCGTACTAGACGGAAGGGAAGTCATCAATATGGCTTCAAACAACTATCTCGGGCTGGCGAACCATCCCGAAGTTGTGAAGGCGGCGCAGGAAGCGCTCGCGGAGTACGGGCTCGGCGCCGGGGCTGCCCGCGGCATAATCGGGAATTTCAAAGTGCATGACGAGCTCGAGGCGGAACTCGCGAAGTTCAAGGGCACCGAGGCGTCGTGCGTATTCAATTCGGGATACACCGCGAATGTCGGCACGATACCGGTCCTTGCCGGGAAGGGCGACGACATATTCAGCGACGAGCTGAATCACGGCAGTATCATAGACGGCATACGCCTTTCGCACGCCAGTGTGCATGTATATCCGCACAACGATATGGAGAAACTCGAACAGGATCTCGCGGCGTCCGAAGCGGATAACAAGCTTGTCATAACGGACGGGGTGTTCAGTATGGACGGCGAGATCGCGAAGGTCCCGGAGATCGTGGAGATCGCTGAAAAATACGGCGCGAAAGTCATGGTGGACGACGCTCACGGCGACGGCGTGCTCGGGGATCACGGAAGAGGCACGATAGATCACTTCGGGCTGCAGGGCCGCATCTACGTTGAGACAGGATCGCTCTCGAAGGGATTCGGTTCCTCGGGCGGATTCGCGGCGGGCCCGGCGGATCTCATGGAAAAAGTCATGACGAAGGCCCGCAGCTTCATACTGTCGGCGACGCCGATACAGCCGGTACTTGCGGCGGGGGCGCTGAAGGCGCTGCAGATGCTCGGAGAGAGCGACGAACTCGTGAAAAAGCTATGGCACAACCGCGACTATTTCTTCAACAGGGCGTCCGAACTCGGATTCGACCTCGGCAAGACAGAGACGCCGGTCATCCCGGTCCTCGTCGGCGGAGAAGAGACCGCGCAGGAACTGAGCGACCGGCTGTTCGAAAAGGGCGTATTCGCGCAGGCGATCAAATTCCCGCTCGTCGCGCGCGGGAACGCGAGGCTCCGCGTGATGATATCGGCGGATCATGAGGAAAAAGACCTCGATATCGTTCTGGATGCGCTTGAGGAAGCAGGCAGGGAACTTAACCTGATTTAAATCTGGAATAAGAAAAACGGGCCATATGGCCCGTTTTTTCGTTATCATATTTTCAGCCCGCGGTCGCTTCCCGCACGTCTGCGCAGAGCTTTCTCAGCAGCTCCGCCGCCCGGTCGAATTTGTCATACAGCAATGCGAATCCGTGCATCATGCCTTCAGCCGTGATGCTTTTTACCTGCGCGCCGCTCTCTGCCATGCGCGCCGCGAATGCCTCGCCGTCCGCCCTGAGCGGGTCGTACTCCGCCGATACGACGAATGAAGGCGGCATGCCGCTGAGATCTGAGGCCCGTCCCGGGAACAGCACGGGATCGCGCGGATCCGCATCCTCCGGGACGTACAGGTCGTGGAAAAAGTCCAGCATTTCGCGCGGAAGGACATTGCTGCCGTCAGCGTACGCGCGCACCGTTTCAGACTCGCCGTAAGGGACGGCGCCGTAGTCGCCGTAGAGGAGCATCAATGCATTGATCCCCCCTGCTCCCGGCATGAGCGCGACGCCGGCCGCGATCGACGCGCCCGCGCTGTCTCCGCCGAGGACGATCCGCTCCGGATCGCCGCCGTAATCCCCGATCTCCGAAAGCGCCCAGGCGAGCGCCGCCGCTCCGTCTTCCTGAGCGGCGGGGTACGGATGTTCGGGCGCGAGGCGGTAGCCGACGGAAACTGTGACGGCGCCCGTCGCCTTCGCGAGGAAGCGGCACAAGCTGTCGTGGCTCTCGATATTGTGTATCACGAAGCCGCCGCCGTGGAAATAGATCAGGACGGGATGTCCGTCATTTCCGTCAGGACGGTACACCCTGAGCCGGAGCTCCGATCCGTCCCCGCGCGGGACGGAGATATCGCCCCGCGCGTATATGGATTCTCTGACATCGCGGTCATTGTATATTTCGTCCGCGGCTTTCCGCAGCTCCGCGACATCTCTTGTCGCGAGGCGGAAGCCTTTTGATTCTATGAGCGGCCTGTACCACTCTCTTACCTGCGGATCGAGCGCCAATGTCATCACCTCCCGGGATCAGAAGCACACCTTCAGCATGTCGGGATCCGGCTCATGCTTCTGCGCATTGCTTATGATGAAATACGCGATGCCGCCGGCCGCGAGTCCCAGCACGACTTCGTGGATATGGAACGGCGCTATCTTGTTCAGGTTGAAGAACAGGAAAACGATGAGGCCGATGATGCTCGACCAGAAGCTTGCCGCGGCTGTTCCTTTCTTGTAGAACAGGCCGCCGATGAGAGGCCAGAAGTATGTGACTTCCATGCCGCCCATAGCGAACAGATTGACCCATACGAGGATGCTCGGCGGTTTCAGCGCGAATATGAACGTCACGCATCCGATGATCACCGTGAGCAGTATGCTCAGGCGGCTGAGCTTCTTCATGTTTTTCTTTTCTTCTTCCGCTTCGTCGGCCGTGTGTTCCGCTTCGCCCGATTCGCCGCTGTAATCCCTGTGCACGATGTAGTTCATGTACAGATCCTTGATGATAGTCGCGGACGCGAGGATCATCAGCGAGTCGACGGTCGACATCACCGCCGCGAGAGGCGCCGCGAGGAACAGGCCTGCCGCCCATACCGGCATGTATTTATTGACTACATAAGGGATCACTGCGTCTGTGTTAGC
>JAZAUJ010000037.1:0-8251 GCA_036342375.1 Anaerovoracaceae bacterium
CGCGGTCATAAATCTTTCGAAAAAAAATCTCGATTCCGAAGATCTGGACGCATACAAGGATACATACGATCCGTTCGCCTGGGTAGTGTGCCTCGCGCCGGCAGACGACCCTGAGATCGCCGTCTGCGTGATGATACCGCAGGGCATGACGGCCGCGAACTCGGCGCCGATAGCAAAACACATAATGGCTGCGTATTTCGACTTGCAGAAAAAATACCAGAATTATACAATAAACAGCGGGGTCAACTGATATGGGAAGAGCGATAGTTATCACATCGGGAAAAGGCGGCACCGGAAAGAGCATGTTCACTGTGAATATGGGCGCCGAACTTGCAATGCGCGGATACGGCGTCGTTCTGGTCGATATGGATAACGGCCTGCGCAATCTCGACCTTTATCTCGGTCTGGAGAACAAGGTCGTGTATAACGCTGTGGATGTCATATCCGGCATGTGCAGGATAAGACAGGCCCTCGTGCGTGACAAACGGTTCAAATCCATGTATCTTATGGCCGCGTCGCCTGCTCTTGACGACCGCGACATCACGCCGCTCCATATGGTCGTGCTCGTTGAAAAATTGAAGAATATGTTCGACTATGTGATAATAGATTCTCCTGCCGGTATCGGCGACCCGCTCATCATGGCTGCGGCCGGCGCCGATCAGGCCGTGATAGTGTCGGAAGGCGAACCGGCGTCACTGAGAGACGCCGACTCTGTTGACAGGCTCCTGAGAGAACTCGGCATCGAGAACAGGTCGTGCGTCATAAACAAGGTGGACGCCGATCTCATGTCCATGGGAGTCGTACCGTCGCTCAGCGATATAGCGCGTCAGCTGAGACTCAAGATAAACGGGTTCATACAGTACGACAACAATATATTCATTGCCACGAACCAGGGCGTGCCTATAGTTTTGAAACGTGGAACATATATCGAGAAGAATTTCAGGAAGATCACCGACAGGATCGTAAAAGACGGCGGACCTGCGGACGGCGGAGAAGAAGTATGACCGCAGTCACGGACTGAAGATAAATAATAATGTACTATACGAATGCGGACGGCTGCCTTTCGCCGGATTGAAAAAAGTCCGGGGAAGACGGCCGTCCGCCGTTTTTTCTTCGATATTATATAAATCAGAATGTTACATTTTTGTTCTTAATGGCAACATTGAGAACGAGCCCGAGGGCGAGCATGCAGCACAGCACGGATGATCCGCCGTAGCTGATGAACGGCAGCGTGATGCCTGTGGCGGGCATGATGCCCATCGTCATCGCGATGTTCTCGAATATCTGGAATGTAAACATCGCTATGACGCCTATCACTACCAATGCGCCGTATTCGTCTATCGCCCGCGTCGCTACTTTTGTCATGCCGTAGATGAAGTACGCGTACGCAGCGATGAGCAGGAATCCTCCGAGGAATCCGAGTTCTTCGCAGAGAACTGCGAAAACGTAGTCGGAGTTGCTTACCGGCAGGAAGTCCAGGGCTTTCTGCGTCCCGTGAAAGAGACCTTTGCCGAAAAATCCTCCGGAGCCTATAGCGACCTTTGACTGCCATACCTGATAATTTCCCTGGAGTGAAAGATTGTTCGGGTGCAGGAATGCAGTGATACGTTCTTTCTGATAGTCGGCGAGGAAACTGTACGCTACAGGAGTCAGCAGCGCCACGACAGCGACGAGTTCTCCGAACAGTTTGTAGCTTATGCCGGCGTAGAACAGCATCACGACATATATGATCATGAATACGAGCGCTGAACCAAGGTCTTCCTTCAGGATGATCAGTATGAACGGAGCGGCGTAGATCATAGATTTGAGCACGCCGCCGAATGTCCGCAGCTGGACCTTGTGACGTCTGAAATAGTCAGCCATGAGCAGGATAAACGTTATTTTGACTATTTCGGACGGCTGGAATGTCGTCACGCCGAGATTTATCCATGACCTCGCGCCGTTCATTTCGACGCCCAGGCCCGGGACATATACGAGCAGCAGGAATATGATCGAGCCCACATAGAGTTTGACCTGTATATCCTGGAATGTCTCGTAATCTATATTCGCCATGAACAGTATAATAACAAAACCGAGGACGTATGCTACGCCCTGGATCACAACAGTTTTCGATATTACTATCCCGTTATCGTATGATGTACTCAGCATCATCAGCATACTGATGACAAAAAATACGAGCGGCATCAGATAAAGAGATCTCTCTGTCCCTTCGAACAGATTCTTTAAATACTTCATGCTTTGCCTTTCGCTGTCTTGACACGCGGTCAACAAAACTATTATAATATTCCGGTATGGTTTAATCAACTATAATTATCATATGTAATGTGATTTCAACTATATTCGTGTTTTAAAATTTCAATAAATTCTTCAGTCATTATCATCGAAAGGAGGGATTTATCATATGCATTTATCGATCGCAGTTACTGTGGTCATCGCTGTTGTCGCGCTGCTGATAGGCATTCTCGCGGGATATATCTGCAGAAAGACACTCGGCGAAAAGGCCATTGGAAGTGCTGAGCAGAAGGCCAGGAACCTTGTGCTCGATGCTGAAAATAAATCGGAAACCATAAAAAAAGAGATAGAATTAAAAGCGAAAGAAGACGCTCTGAAGATCAAGAACGAAGCTGAGGAGGAACTTAACCAGAGGAGAAATGAGCTTTCGAGGAGCGAGGACAGGCTCGCGTCGAAAGAAGACAGCCTTAACAAACGTGTAGAGAATATAGAGAGAAAAGAACAAAGCATTGCATCAAAAGAAAAGAATATAAACAAAAAGTTGAATGACCTCGACGATCTCCATCAGAAGCAGGTCGCGAAGCTCGAGGAAGTCTCCGGCATGACGAGAGATGAAGCGAAGACCATACTTCTGGAAAATTTAGAGAGCGACGTCAGAGCTGACGCCTCGCAGATGATAAGGGACATCGAAGGCAAGGCGAAGGACGAGGCAGACAAGTACGCGAAGGAGATCATCGTCGGCGCTATCCAGAGATGTGCCGCGGACAATGTCGCTGAAAACACCGTCTCTGTCGTGAATCTGCCGAACGACGAGATGAAGGGCAGGATAATAGGCAGAGAAGGCAGGAATATCAGAGCCATAGAGAGCCTTACAGGCATAGAACTCATCATCGACGATACGCCTGAAGCCGTGATACTGTCCGGATTCGACCCGGTCAGAAGAGAAGTCGCGAGGATCGCGCTCGAAAAACTGATCATTGACGGACGTATCCATCCGGCCAGGATAGAAGAGACAGTGAAGAAGGCGGAAAAAGAAGTGAACGCCAGCATAAAAGAAGCCGGCGAAACTGCTTCATTCGATGTCGGGATCCACAATCTGCATCCTGAACTCATAAAACTTCTCGGACGTCTGAAATACAGGACGTCGTACGGCCAGAACGTGCTTCAGCATTCAAAGGAAGTCGCGTATCTCGCCGGACTCATGGCGGGAGAACTCGGCCTTGACGTGAAACTGTCGAAGCGCGCGGGCCTTCTGCATGACATAGGAAAATCGGTCGACCACGATCACGAGGGCACGCATGTCGATCTCGGCATGGAAGTGCTCAGGAGATACAAAGAGTCACAGGCGGTTATTGACGCCATGGCGTCGCATCACGGCGATTATGAGCCTAAATCTATGGAAGCCGTGCTGATAGCGGCGGCCGACGCTCTTTCCGCCGCGAGGCCGGGCGCCAGGAGCGAGACGCTCGAAGCGTACATAAAGAGGCTCGATCAGCTTGAAGAGATCGCGAACAGTATGGACGGCGTCGACAAGTCATACGCCATCCAGGCGGGCCGCGAGAT
Organism: Anaerovoracaceae bacterium; assembly: GCA_036342375.1. GTDB lineage: Bacteria > Bacillota > Clostridia > Peptostreptococcales > Anaerovoracaceae > JALCRY01. Next base: position 3,796 of record JAZAUJ010000037.1, read on the forward strand.
CCGCGTAATGGTAAAACCGGATAAGGTCAAAGATGACGAAATGGCTTATCTGGCAAGGAAGATATCAAAGAAGGTCGAGGAGGAACTCGATTATCCGGGCCAGATAAAAGTCAATATCATGCGTGAGACAAGGGCGGTAGATTACGCGAAATAAATGAAAGCGAAAGGGCAGGAAGCTGCCCTTTTGATTTTGGAGGACAATATGTTTGTTTATCTCGATAACAGTTCCACGACGCGTCCTTACGACGAAGTCACGGACCTGATGATAAAATATCTGCGCGACGATTTCGGGAATCCGAGTTCGCTCCATCATCTCGGCGTTACGGCTGAAAAGGGAGTGAAGCAGGCGCGCAGCCGCATCGCCGAAGCAATGCGCGTGAGACCGGATGAGGTGATATTCACATCTTGCGGGACAGAAGCGGACAACACGGCGATCCGGGGCGCGGCTATGGCGGGAAAACGGCGCGGGAACAGGATAATCACGACGAAAATCGAGCACCCGGCAGTGCTTGAGACATTCAGGGCTCTGGAAGAAGACGGTTTCGAGGCCGTATACCTCGACGTAGACGGATACGGATTCGTTGATCCGGAAGAACTCAGATCTGCAGTCGATGACAGGACCGTGCTCATTTCCGTGATGCATGTGAATAATGAGCTCGGGACAGTGGAGCCCGTCGAGGAACTCGCATCGCTCAAAGGCGGAGCGCTTTTCCATACGGACGCCGTGCAGAGCTTCGGGAAGCTCGAAACGCCGCATAAGGGCATTGATATGATATCCGTCAGCGGCCATAAAATACACGGGCCTAAAGGGATCGGCGCGCTTGCAGTAATGAATGGGGTAAACATAAAACCATTTATGGTCGGCGGCGGTCAGGAGAGCCACATGAGGTCAGGAACTGAAAACACGGCCGGCATCACGGGGTTCGGCCTTGCCGCGGAGATGACTTCTAAGAACAGGGAAAAGAATATCGCGCATATGGATGAGGTCAGGGGATATCTGCTCAGGGGGATACTTGACCAGATCCCGGATGTAAGGGTGAACAGCCCGGCGGAAAATTACTGCGCGAGCGTCCTCAACGTGTCGTTCCTCGGGACGAGGGGCGAGGTCATCCTGCACACGCTCGAGCAGTCGGATATATATGTATCGACGGGCTCGGCCTGCTCTTCGAACAAGAAATCGCATGAAAGCCATGTCCTGAAGGCGGCGGGGCTTTCCCACGAGGAGATAGAGGGCGCCGTCAGATTCAGCTTCAGCGAGCTCAATACGATCGAAGAGATGGATTATGTACTTGATAAACTGAAAAGCGCGGTATCGCGTTTCAGGAAACTCGGGAGTTTCAGATAGATGAACGAACGCAATATTTTTATCGTCAGGGCCGGGGAAGCGGCTCTGAAGGGCGAGAACAAGCCGTATTTCGAACGGATGCTCGCGGAAAGGATAAAGAAACTCACAAAGCATTATGACAATGTGACCGTCGAGCGGCGCGGCGGTCTCACTTTCGTGTACGCCGACAGGAAATATCCCAAAGAAGAGATCATAAAGCGCATTTCCATGGCGTTCGGAGTGCAGACCATAAGCCCGGCCGTGGAAGTCGAGTCGGATATGGACGCCATCGGAAGGGCCGCGGTCGATTACATGAAGGAAGTCATGGAGGAACGCAACATCAGGACGTTCAAAGTCAGGGCGAAGCGCGCGGACAAGCAGTTCCCCGTGCAGTCGCCGGACATCGCGAGGAAGGTCGGGGCCTATGTGCTCAAAGGCTGCAAGGTGCTCAAAGTCGATGTCCACGACCCGGATGTCTATCTTTACGTGGACGTCAGGAAGGGCAGGTCGTACATCTACCAGGATAAGATAAAAGGGTTCGGAGGACTTCCGCTCGGGACGAACGGAAAGGGGCTCGTGCTGCTTTCGGGCGGCATTGACAGTCCTGTCGCGGCGTTCATGATGGCGCGGCGCGGCATGGCGATCGAAGCCGTGCATTTCCATTCCTATCCGTATACGAGCGAACGCGCGAGAGAAAAAGTAGAGGACCTCGCGTCGCAGCTCGCGGTGTACTGCAGCAGATTCAAGATGCACACAGTGAACCTCCTCCCGGTACAGGAGCAGATAGTGCAGAACTGCCCGGAAGAGGAGACGACGATACACGTAAGGATGTTCATGATGAGGATCGCGGAGAAGATCGCAGGGAGCAGCGGGTGCGACATGCTCATCACCGGCGAGAGCCTGGGGCAGGTCGCGAGCCAGACCGCGGAATCGCTCGTCGTGACGAACAGCGCGGTGGATATCCCTGTCATGCGGCCGCTGATCGCGCTCGACAAGACTGAGATCATAAAGATCGCGCAGGACATAGACACGTACGAGACCTCGATACAGCCGTACGAGGACTGCTGCACGGTATTCCTGCCGAAGCACCCTGTCACAAAGCCGAAGCTCGACCGCATACTGGAGTCCGAAAAGGGGCTTGACATAGATGCTCTCGTCAGCGCAGCAGCGGCGTCCGAGGAAGTCACGGACATCTATCCTAAGCGCTGAGCGTGTGATATAATCAAGGCATGAACTACATTGAAGTTTCAGTAAGAAGCAATACGCTGTCCGCTGAGGACATGACCGGGATACTGCTTGTCGGCGGCGTCACGGACTGCATCATAGAGGATCCCGGCACCGCGGCGGACATGATGAAGAACCGCCGCGAATATGACTGGGACTATGTGGAGGACGGCGTCCTGACGGGCGGCCCTCAGCTTCCGTGCGTAAAATTCTACGCTGAGGACAGCGGCGAAGGACGCGAGAAAGTCCGCGAAGTCCTGAGTGGATTCGGCGGGACCGAGCATGACGTTTCCATGCGCGTCGCTGACGACAGCGAATGGAAGGATAAGTACAAGGAGTTCTTCAGAGCACTCGACCTGAGCGACAGGCTCGTCGTCAGGCCGTCGTGGGACAGCACGCCGGCAGGGCCGGGGAAGAAGGTCATAGAGCTTGACCCCGGCATGGCGTTCGGTACGGGCGGACACGCGACGACAGCGATGTGCGCGGAGCTGCTGGACGAAGAGGGCTGCGAAGGAAAGGACGTGCTGGATATCGGCTGCGGCTCGGGCATCCTTTCGATAGCTGCCGCGAGGCTCGGAGCGGAGTCGGTGCTCGCTGTCGATATAGATGAAGAAGCGGTCAGCGCGGCTTCGCAGAACGTAGAAAAGAACGGTCTTTCAGATGTCATAGAAGTGAGAAGGGGAGATCTCGCCGAAGGAACGGATCTCACGGCGGATATCATCGCCGCGAATCTTATGGCTGAGCTCATCGCCGGATTTCTGCCGGACGCGGCCGGGCATCTAAAGCCGGGCGGCGCGTTCATATGTTCGGGCATACTGGAAGAAAAGACCGATATGGTGAAGAAAGCCGCAATAGAATGCGGACTTACGATAGAAAAAGAGAAAGCGCGCGGAGAGTGGCGCGCATTGCTGGGAAGGAAATAAATGAAAGCAAAGGCTGTTACCGCGGTCTGGGCGGGGAAAATAACGCGCGGGCTGCTGAGATTGCTGGGGCGCGGCGCAACGCAGCTGCCCGGGAGAGTCGCTGACAGGATATGTCCCGATCTTCTTAAATATCTTTCTTCAGATGTCAGGACGATTGTAGTCACCGGTACGAACGGCAAGACGACAACGTCAAGGATGCTGGAGAAAACGCTGCGCGACTCCGGCATAGAGTTTTTCGAGAACAAGTCCGGCGCGAACCTGCTCGACGGCATCACCGCGGCGTTCATATCGAACGCGTCGGCGTCGGGAAAGCCGAAGAAGAAGGTGGCGCTCATAGAGAGCGATGAAGCGGCGTTCAAGAAGGTCGGACTTTATGCGGACCCCGAGCTCGTCCTCGTGACGAATGTTTTCAGGGATCAGCTCGACCGCTACGGCGAAGTCACGCACACGCTGAACAATATCAGGACGGGCATAAAGAATTCGCCGAACGCAAAGCTCGTGCTGAACGCGGACTGCTCGCTGACAGCGAGTATCGCCGAGGACATAGAGGACAGGTCGCGCATCCTGTTTTACGGCGTGAATGTGCCTATATACAAGCACAGGGTGAAGGAGCAGTCGGACGCTCCTTACTGCATCCACTGCAAGCACGAGTACGAATACGAATATGTCACGTACGGGCATCTCGGAAAATACAGGTGCCCGAACTGCGGGTATTCACGTCCCGATCCGGACGTGTTCGTCTCATCCGTGAAGGTGAGCGACGCGAGCCACAGCGAGATAGAAATAACGGCCGGCGGAAAGGCGTATGACGCTGTGATAAATCTGCCGGGAGGCTATAATATATATAACGGAGTCTCGTCCGCTGCAGTCGCGTACGCGCTCGGGCTCGACGAAGGGACAGCGGTACGTGCGCTGTCGGACTTCGAATGCGGCTTCGGCAGGATGGAGAAATTCATGCTCGGGAGCGCAGAGTCGAGGATGATCC
>JAZAUJ010000038.1:0-8221 GCA_036342375.1 Anaerovoracaceae bacterium
CAGGGCAGTTCGTCTATTATCACGCCTCTGATCTGCTTGAACTTCGATGCGGCCGCGTCGCCCTCGAGACCTCTGCCGAGCTGGGACAGATACCTGTCGAGAGTCGCATTGCTGTATTCGCCGTAATTATATTCTCCGTCCGAATCGAGGAGCGGGCTCATGTCGCACACCTCATCTATGACATATCCGCCGTAGTAGATGTCGAAATTGCCTTTTTTCAGGGCATTGAGATAGGCTTTCTGTTCTTTTTTGTCGACTGTCACATCGATGCCGAGATTTTCGAGCGCGGTCGCCAGCATCGAAACGGCTTTGTTGCGTCCGGAGTCCTCGTTAACGAGTATCGTGAGCTTCAGCTGCTTTCCGCTCGCGTTCTCGATTTTGCCGTCATTATTATCGTCGGCGTAACCCGCGTCCTCGAAATAGCGCTTTGCCTCGTCGAGGTCATATTTGTACGAGTCCCTGCCGCTTGACACGCCGAGATATCCCGGGAAGTACAGATTGTCGTTCTTCTGCGCGCAGTTCGAATAGCAGCTCTGTATGATTTTAGACGTATTCACGGCGCAGGCAATGCCCTTCCGTATATTCTTGTTTTTCGTCACTTTTTTCTTTTTGCAGTTGAACCCGATCATCTCCATCTGGCTCGACGGGAAATCGACGATACTCACCGACGATTTCTGGATGTCCGCGTCACGCGTCTCGCTGCTGGAGATCAGGCACGATATCGTACTCGATTCGAGCAGATTGATCGCCGTGTCAGAATCCCTGTTCGGCATCACTGAAAATGTAACGTCGCTCTGCGCCTTCTCGCCGTAATAGTCGCTGTACGGCACGAGTTTCAGCTTGTTTGTCTCTTCGTACGATTTGTATTTATACTGGCCGGATCCGACCGGTTTGAAACTGCTCTTGCTGCTGAGAAGATCGCTTACACTGTCGTATCTGTGTGAAGGCAGGATCGGGAACGTGAGCCGCGCGAGCTGCATCTCGTCCGATTTATCGAAATAGAACCTCACGGTCCTGTCGTTCACGACTTTGACCGACGAGACCGGCTCGACCAGATAGTAATATCTGCATTCCTTCCCCTGGGTCTGGTACGCTTCCACAGAAAATTTCACGTCGGAAGCTGTGACTTTATGGCCGTCCTGGAACTTCGCCGACTTCAGTTTCACGGTGACACTTTTGCTGCTTTTGTTGACGACGCAGCGGTTCGCGAGATCTTCCTGCGGCGTGAGATTCTCATCGAGCGTGTACAGCCCGCTGTAAATGAGCCTCGCGATGTGATATGTATCCTCGTCCGTTGATACGGCCGGGTTCAGCGTCTTGACGCTGTACATCGGGAGCAGCACTTCGTTTTTCGTCTGATATTCAACGCCCGACTCCGTCGTTGTTGTACCGCTGCCGCACGCAGTGAGACTTACCGCCGTCAATGCGGCGAGAACAAAGGCTGCTATTCTTTTTATTTTCCCGTTACTTCCTGTTATTTTCATGTGTTTCTTCCAGCAATGCATCTACTTTTGAATATAGTTCCTCTAACGGTCTGTCGTTCTCGATGATGACATCCGCTTTCTTCATACGTTCCTCTTCCGGCATCTGACTTTTCATCCTCGCGACGATATGATCGCGCGGTTCGCCGTCGCGCTGCTCGACGCGCTTTATCCTTATCTCTACAGGCGCGGTGACGAGCCACACCTTGTCCAGGTCCTTTTCAAAACCCGTCTCGAACAGCAGCGGGACGTCCGCGAACACCGGATCGCTCTCCGGATGGAGCAGGCCGTCCATCATTATATCATATATCTCGCCGTGCATAATATCATTCATGAGCTTTACGGACTCGGGGTCGCCGAATGTGAGCGCCGCGAGTTTTTTTCTGTCCAGCGCGCCGTCCTTCCCGAGTATCCCCGGGCCGAACGCCTCGATGAGCCGCGCGAGCGCGGGCTCGCCGGGCAGCACGATCTGCCTCGCTATCTTGTCCGCGTCGAGGACCTGATAGCCGCGGTCGATTATATGCCCCGTGACCGTCGACTTGCCGCTGCCTATGCCGCCTGTGATACCGATACGCATAACGCCTCCACGCATTGATGCATTCTCCTTTATTTCATTTCATACCAGGTCTCGCCCTCGCTGAGGTCGGCCTTCAGTTTCACTTTGAGTTCCATCGCGCTTTCCATGCAGCTCACGAGCAGTTCCTTCACGCGTTCCTCTTCATCTCTGTGCGTATCGATGATGAGTTCGTCGTGGACCTGCAGTATGAGTTTCGAACGCATGCCGCGAAGCGCGTCCATCACTCTTATCATGGCGATCTTAATTATATCGGCCGCGCTGCCCTGTATCGGGCTGTTCATCGCGAGCCGTTCGCCGAGCTGGCGGTCCATATAACTGCGCGCGTTTATTTCCTTTATGTATCTTCTGCGTCCGAGCAATGTCTCGACATAGCCGTGCTCCCTGCAGAATTCTATCTGTCCGTCCATGAATTCCTTCACGGCGCGGTGCTTTTCATAATACTGTTTTATATACTCTTCCGCTTCCTGCCGGCTCGTGTGGATGTTCGACGAAAGGCCGAATGAGCTTATGCCGTAAATGACGCCGAAGCTGACCGCCTTGGCGCGGCTCCTCTGCTCGGGCGTTATCTCGTCCTCAGGTATCCCGAGCACTCTCGCCGCTGTCGCGCGGTGGATGTCCTCTCCGTTGTTGAACGACTTTATCAGTTCTTCATCGCCGCTCATGTGGGCGAGCACGCGCAGCTCTATCTGCGAATAATCGGCGCCGACGAGCCTGTATTCGTCGGACGTCGGAAGGAACGCCTTCCTTATAGTGCGGCCGAATTCCTGCCTCACGGGTATATTCTGGAGGTTTGGATCGGAACTGCTGATACGTCCTGTCGCGGTGACTGTCTGATTGAACCTCGCGTGTATCCTGCCGTCATCCGCTATAAGGGGGATGAGCCCGTCTATGTACGTCCCCTTCAGCTTCGTCAATGTCCTGTATTCCAGTATTTTCGGTATTATCGGGTGCCTGTCCGCGCGCTTTTCGAGTATTTCCGCGCTTGTCGAATAGCCGGTCTTCGTTTTCTTCCCGGCGGGGATGCCCAGTTTTTCGAACAGTATCGGGCCAAGCTGCTTCGGCGAATTAATGTTGAACTCTTCGCCGGCGAGACTGTATATCTCTTCTGTCAGTTTTTCTGTCTCGGCTGAGATCTCGCCGCCCGTCTTTTCAAGCACAGACGCGTCGGCCCTGAATCCGGTGAACTCCATAAACGCCATGACTTCTATAAGCGGGAATTCCGTATCGACGACTCTTTCAAGGCTGTTTTTCTTTATCTCCTCTTTCTCCGCGGCTGACAGCTGCCTGGCGATGACGCACCATTTTCTGCCGTACAGGGCGTAATCATCAGACGCCTCCGCGAACAGATCTATCTGCGAATGCGCTTTTTCAAAATCTTTCTGCGTCTCTATCGCGGCGCCGAGATACTCCTCTGCAAGCGTCGTGATGCTGTAATCCCGGCGCCCCGGATCTATGACGTATTTCCCGATAGATGTGTCGAACGCCGTATCGAAATGCGTCTGCCCGCAATGCATGAGCATATAGTAGTCATATATGAGGTCATGCCCCGCGACAGACGGCGCGCGCCTGTCCATCTCCTCCGCGAATTTCCTGTGCAGCCCCGGACGGTCCGCAGGGCTCCCCCCGAAATCGATGTAGAAATATCTTTCGCCCGAAAGGACTCCGGCGCCGGTAAGGACAGGAGGCCTGAGATGGTCTGCATTGCCGAATACCTTCAGCACTATCTCATCGGCGAACAGAGCATCCGCCGCAGATGAAAATTCCTCCTCGGTGCGTATTATTGTCATATCAATGTCTGTTTCGTCTGCTGCCGGCTTCCTTTTCGCCGTGTCCGACGCTCCCGCGCCCGACCCGAGCTTCTTCAGGAACGAATTGAATTCGAGCCGCTTATATATATCGACGAGCGCGTCCATGTCCGGCTCTTCGAGTCTGTATTCGCAGAAGTCGGTCTCGATCGAGACGTCTGTGTATATCGTCGCGAGTTTTTTGCTCATCAGCGCCTGCGCGCTGTATTCTATGATATTGTCCCGCATCCTGCCTTTTTTCAGTTCGTCCGTATGTTCGAGCACGCCTTCGACGCTCCCGTATTTCTGTATGAGTTTTCCCGCGGTCTTGGGGCCTACGCCCGGGACGCCCGGTATATTGTCTGACGGATCGCCCATGAGGCCTTTATAGTCAATGAACTGTTTCGGCGTGAATCCGTATACTTCGATCATCTTGTCCCTGTCGTAGACGTCGAACTCCGTAACGCCGCGCTTCGTGTAGATTATCTTCGTGACATCCGTCGCGAGCTGCAGCTGATCCTTGTCGCCGGTGAATATGTACGGTTCGAGCCCCGCCGCCTCGGCGCGGGTCGAGATCGTCCCGATCAGGTCGTCCGCCTCATATCCTTCCATCTCGACGATCTTAATATTCATAGCGCGGAGCACGTCCTTCACGACGGGCATCTCCATTGCGAGCTCAGGCGGCATTTTCTTCCGCCCCGCCTTGTAATCCGCGTATTCCTTATGCCTGAACGTCGGGGCTTTCATGTCGAAGCAGACGACTATATGCGTCGGTTCGTAATCCTTCTCTATCTTGTTCAGCATATTAAGAAAACCGTATACCCCCTGAGTATACAGCCCGTCCTTTGTTATCATCGGGTTCCTCATGGCGTAGAACGCCCTGTTCATGAGGCTGTTCCCGTCTATTATCATTATTCTGTTTTCCATACGCCACCTCGCATTAAAGTTTATCAGAAAAGGCGGCGGCGCTCAATGTTTTATCGTGGTATACTGTCCGGAGAGGAGGCTTGCGATGTACGACTATCATACACACACATCATTTTCACAGGACAGCAATGCATTGATGCCCGATATGCTCGACGCGGCTGTCGAAAGAGGCGTACGGGAGATCGCCGTAACAGACCACTGCGATCCGGACTTTCCCGATCCCGTCTGGACATTCTCGCTCGATTTCGATAATTACTTTGATGCCCTGCTCGAGAACGAAGAAAAATACAGAGACCGTATCAAGGTCGTGAAAGGCATCGAGATCGGCATACAGCCGGGCGGGACGATCAGAAAATGCGAAGAGGCCGCGCGGATGTTCGACTACGACGTCGTTATCGGATCTATCCACGCGTTCAACGGATATGATCTGGATAAAAGGGACTTCACCGGCATGGAGCAGGATGAGATAATACCGGCGTTCTATGAGCAGATGTATAAGTGCATTGATGAGTTCAAAGACTTCGATATAATAGCGCACTTCAATATCATCGACAGATATATAGACTTCACGCCCGACTATTCCCGCGCCGAAGACGTGATAGCGGAGATACTTAAGATCGCGATAAAAGAGGATAAGTCCATCGAACTCAACACGTCGAGCTACCGGTACGGCATGGGCGAGCGCACGCACGCATCGCGCGGCATCCTCGAACTTTACCGCGACCTCGGCGGGAAAAATGTGACGTTCGGATCGGACGCTCATTTCCCGGAACATATCGGCTGGGAATATGAAAAAGCCCGTGGGATACTGAGATCCCTGGGCTTTGAGAAGCTCTCCGTTTATGACAGGCGGACAAGGTCCGAGGTGCCTCTGTAGGATTTCCGGGCGGCCGCGCTAAATGAGCGGCGCCATCACTTTCATGCAATAGCCGGATAATTTCATGTGCAGCGGACGTTTTTTCACATCTTCGAGCGTCTGCAGTCTGCTCACGCGCAGGCATCTCTGGAAGTCGTCCTCTATCCTCGCGATCGGCTTGACCTGGTACATATATACGCCGCATTCGTAATGCAGGTAGAAGCTCCTGTAGTCGAGGTTCACCGAACCCACGACGGCCTTGCGGCTGTCGCTTATGACGGTCTTCGCGTGGACGAACCCCGGCGTGTATTCGTAGATATTGACGCCGGCCTCTATCAGTTCTTTATAATGGCTCTTCGCGAGCGCGAACGCGTACTTCTTGTCAGGAATATGAGGCAGCAGCAGCGAGACCTCTACGCCCCTGGCCGCCGCGAATTTTATCGCGGCAAGTGTCTCATAGTCGAGCACGAGATACGGCGTCATGATATGCACATAATGCCGCGCATTGTTTATCATATCGAGATAAACGTTCTGCGCGATATTCTCGCCGTCTATAGGTATATCGCTGTAAGGTATCACGAAACCGCTCTCGGCTTCCATGGCCGCGCGCTCCGCGTCCGAATATTCCCCGGGCCCGAGATACTTATCGTATACATCCTTCTTTTCGGAATTTATCTCCCACAGCTGCAGGAACATCATGGTGAAACTTCTGACCGCAGATCCCTTCACCATGACGCCTGTGTCCTTCCAGTGGCCGAAAGGATGGCGGCGGTTTATATATTCGTCCGAGAGATTTATTCCGCCCGTAAATGCCGTCCGCCCGTCTATGACGCAGATCTTCCTGTGATCTCTGTTGGTGTAATGAGTCGAGATTATAGGGTGGATCGGCGAGAACATTTTACAGTCAATGCCGAGTTCCCTGACTTTTTTATAATACCCGTACGGCACCCTGGCCATCGCGTTCATGCCGTCATACATGAACCTGACCTCGACGCCCTCTTTCACCTTCTCCGCGAGTATATTGAGGATAGTGCCCCACATATATCCCTCTTCAACGATGAAATATTCCATGAATATGAATTTCTTCGCAGTTTTGAGCTCGCTGACCATCGATTCGAAATAGTCTTCCCCGAGCGGGAAATACTCGACAGAGTTCTTAGAATATGTCGGGAATCCTCCCTTCATCATGAGATAATCCGAGAGCGACCCCGCGTCGTTGTCTATATTCCTGAGGCGGTTGTTCTCGGCTTCATTCTGCCTGATATACGGGCGCGTCCTTTCGATTATCTGCTGCAGCTGCGAATTTATTATCCTGTTCCCTATCTGCATCCTCGTGAAAATATACATGAGCATCCCGAAAACGGGGAACAGCAGGATCAGGACCAGCCACGATATTTTTATGGACGGGTTCCCTTTTTTATTTATTATTATCAATGCCAGGATAAGTCCCAGAAATACGTGTACTACAAGGACTGTGTACACCGGCAGATGTCCGGTAACAATAACACTCAGCAGAAAGAAAGCGAATATCTGAGCGAGACAGAAAATCGCCATGAGCATCGTACGCCCGAAAACTATTTTCCAGAATCCGCGTTTTCCCTTTTGCAGAAAGAGCAGATTGTCGTTGTCGTCCCGTCTCACATATGTGTAATTCTTCTTGCCCTTCTCTTTATGCTCTCTCGCCCCTTCACTGTTCATAATAGTATATTATATACCAAAAAACCGCATTTCAACAGTTTTATGATATAATGAATCGCAAAGAAAAATGTCTAATACCGGAGGAATATTATGCAGTACAGACAGGTCGAAGGCCACGGACCTCTGTCCTTACTGGGGTTCGGATGCATGCGGTTTCCAAAAAAAGCGGGCAAGGTAGATCTTGCCAGAACAGAGCAGCTCGTACGCAGAGCTGTGGATTCCGGCATAAACTATTTCGACGCGGCATACACATACCCGGGTATCGAGGAAGCGCTCGGCACCGTGCTGCGGCGCACAGGGCTCCGCGACAGAGTGAACATAGCGACAAAACTGCCGCATTACCTGCTCAAGAGTCCCGAAGACCTCGACCGGTATTTCGATACGGAACTCGAGCGCCTCAAGACCGACCATGTGGAATATTATCTGATGCACATGCTGCCGGATACCTCAGTATGGGAACATCTCAGGTCATTCGGCATAGAAGAATGGATAAAGAAGCAGAAAGACGCCGGGCGCATAGGCCATATCGGCTTTTCGTACCACGGCGGGCCGAACACGTTCTGCGAAGTGCTCGACGCGTACGACTGGGATTTCTGCCAGATCCAGTACAACTACATGGACGAAAACACACAGGCCGGGAAGACCGGTCTCACGCGGGCGGCCGAAAAAGGGCTCGCCGTGATGATAATGGAGCCTCTCCGCGGAGGCAGGCTGACAAATCATCTGCCGAAAAAAGCGCTGAAAGAATTCAGGGAATACGCGCCGAATATCTCGCCGGCCGAATGGAGTTTCAGGTGGCTTTACAGTCAGCCTGAGGTCACGGTCGTGCTGTCAGGCATGAACGAGATATCCCAGCTCGAAGAGAATGTCCGCATCGCCGACTCTTCATCCGTGGGAG
>JAZAUJ010000039.1:0-8210 GCA_036342375.1 Anaerovoracaceae bacterium
GGACGCTACGATGATATCCTGTATATGCCGCGTCCGAAATATCTGAGACACGCGCGGATGCCGGTCAGTGCGCGGGCCGCTCAGTTCGCGCCGTTCGCGGCGCTCACGGGATTCGACGCCGATATAGATGAAGAGGCGCGTATAACAGAACCGCGGCGCGAGCTCACGGAAGAGAGCAAGGCCGTGATAGATGAACGCCTCCGGATGCTCAGCATCGCGTGCGATTCCGGCATGGAGCCCGAGGTGCTCGTGACGCATTTCGCGCAGGACAGCGTGAAGAGCGGCGGAAGATGCGTGTCGACGCAGGGCCGCGTAAAGCAGGTCAGCGCGGTGAAACGCGCTGTTATCATGCGCGGCGGAGCCGTCATCTGTTTTGATGATATATATTCGATAGACATACTGTAAAATCCGTATCATGAAATTGTTAAAAAAATCACTTGCAATATATGCCGCGCGGTGGTATTATAATCGCGTCAAAGAAAATAGCTCGTAAATGAGTACGAGCGGCATTCGCGGCAGGGCTACATTTCAGGCTATTTTTACGGGAGACAGAACATGAAAACGAACGCGGACACGCAGAGGCGCGCGCCGCGTTTTGATTTTAAGAGATCAGCGCGGACGCCGCGAAAAAAAAAGGCGGGCCGTTTCCGATCCGCCCGCGTACAGACTGTGTATCGCCCGCTATATGAGTTCAAGGAAATCGTCGACATCCTTTTCTTCGGTCGCCCAGCTCGTCACGAGCCTGATGACCTGCGTGCCGTCGTGCCGCTTTTCCCAGAGCGTATACATCACGTCGCGGTCGAGCTCTCCGACCTTTTTATCGCTGAAAATCGGGAATATCTGATTCGATTCCGGCGTGTACGCGAAATCATATCCCCTGGCTGTGATGCCGTCCGCGAGTCTGAACGCCATATCGTTCGCTTTCTTTCCGAGCCTGAGATAGAGATCGTCTTCCAGCAATGCCCTGAACTGTGAACTCAGGAGCACGCCTTTCGCGAACAGCGAACCGTTCTGCCTCATTACGAAGGCAAAATTCTCATTGAGCTTTTCATTCATGATGACCACGGCTTCGCCGAAGAGAGCGCCGCATTTCGTGCCGCCGAAATAGAAAGCGTCGCACAGTTCGCCGAGATCTTTATATGTCATATCGTTTTTCGGAGCGGTCAGAGCGTAAGCGAGCCTCGCCCCGTCAAGATACAGATACAGGTCATGCCTGTCGCAGCACTCCCTGAGCGCCGTCAGTTCGGCTTTCGTGTAGACAGTGCCGGGCTCCGTGGTGTCCGATATATAAACGACGCGCGGGAGCACCATCTGTGACATATTGTGGACTTCGATGACTTCTTCGATCTGGTCCGGAGTTATCTTGCCGTCGTCAGACGGGACCTCTATGATCTTGTGGCCTGTCGCTTCGACAGCTCCCGTTTCGTGTACGCTGATATGTCCGGAATCGGCCGCGACCGCAGCCTCGTAAGGCCTCATGAATGCGGCGAGGCATGTTTTGTTCGTCGCTGTGCCTCCGTGTATGAAATGCACTCCGGCGACGCCCGGCCCGACTATGCCGCGGATGAACTCCCTCGCTTCCATGCATATGTCGTCGTCGCCGTAACTGTCGTGATATTCATAATTGACTTTTTCGAGCGCCCTGAAAACATTTTCGTGCGCGCCTCTGCCGTAATCATTCTTGAGAAAGATCATGCGGTTCTCCTCCTGTCCGTTTCAGTATCAAATGTATATTCTTTGAAAATGTAATGTAAAAAGCCCTGCCGCGGGCCTGCATGTATATTATAATAAATAAAAAGCATTGATACAATATTGCCGCCGCGGATGCGGCGCGAAGGAGAATGAGAATGCGGAAATCAAGGATAATATGCACTATAGGGCCGGCGACGGACGATGTGGAAATGATCAGGAAGCTGATAGACAGCGGCATGGATATAGCGCGGCTGAATTTCTCGCACGGCACACATGAGGAACACGCGGCCAGAATAGAAAATATCAGGCGCGCGGTGGCCGGAGCGGGCGCATATACGGGGATACTGCTCGACACGAAAGGTCCCGAGATACGGACGGGAAAGATAGAAGGCGGGAGCGTGTCTCTCAGAAAAGGACAGACATACGAAATCACCACGGACGGTTCCGCGGGTGACGACAGGCATTGCAGCGTGACATATAAAGGCCTTCCGAAATGCATGAAGGAAGGCGACGATATTCTTATAGACGACGGCCTCATAGAAATGACCGTGCTTGAAACGGGCGCGGACAGGATCGTCTGCCGCGTTGAAAATGACGGCGAACTCGGGAGCCGGAAGGGCGTGAATGTCCCGGGGACGAAGACGGATCTGCCCGCGATGAACGAGAACGACAAATCGGACCTGCTGTTCGGTATAGAACACGGCGTCGATTTCTATGCCATCAGTTTCGTGCGCACGCCGAAGGATGTCGTAGATGTGAGAACGTTCCTCAGGAAGAACGGCGAGGAGCATCCGTTCCTGATAGCGAAGATAGAGAGCAGAGAGGCGCTGCGGCATATAGGCGATATCATCGATGTATCGGACGGCGTCATGGTCGCGAGGGGCGACCTCGGCGTCGAGATACCTGTAGAGCAGGTCCCGGCGATACAGAAGGACATCATCAGAGAATGCAATAAAAAAGGAAAATCTGTCATTACCGCGACGCAGATGCTGGAATCAATGATCCACAATCCGCGCCCGACGAGGGCCGAGGCGGGAGATATCTCGAATGCGATATTAGACGGGACGGACGCTATCATGCTGTCGGGCGAGACTGCCATGGGTGAATATCCTCTTGAGGCTGTGAAGATGATGAGCGTCATAGCGGAAGCGGCGGAAGAACAGATGCCCAGGCGCGACGCTGTCATGAGCAGGGTCGATTTCAGAATAACGACGAATGCGGTCGCGGCCGCGGCGTATCAGGCGTCGGAATCGCTCGATACGCGCGCTATCGTCTGCCCGACGACGAGCGGGCACACCGCGCTCACTATAGCCGGGTACAGGCCCGAGACGCCTATTATCGGTATCTCGAGGCACGATGAGATCCTGAGGCGCCTTTCTATATGCTGGGGGACTGTGCCCGTGAAGGCCCATACGAAAGACGGCATGGCCGAGGATGATGACAGCGAGGATATATTCGAATACGCAGTGCGCACGGTGCTTGAAGCCGGGATAGCCGAAGAAGGCCAGCGGATAATAATCCTGGCCGGACTGCCGAAGTATCTCAGGAACAATACGAATACAATGAGGATACATATTATCGGCGAGCCGCTGTAGCGGGACCCGGCGACGCCGTTCCGCTCCGCTCCGGGGCGCGCCGCTCCGGCGCATGCATCAGGCGGCCGGCCGGAGATGAGCCGGGGCGCATACGGTGACCGGCAAATTATTTGATGATTAATATGTAAAAGTACTGGAAAAATGTCCGAGTGTAGTGTATACTTGAACAGTAATTATTTAGGTGCACATAGATAATAAATTGAGGAAAAGACGGCGAAAGGGGTCTTATGTATCCTTCTCACTTCAAAACCGCTGACCTCGATTTTTTATTTATGAGGCACATGTTTTTTTGCTGCAGA
Organism: Anaerovoracaceae bacterium; assembly: GCA_036342375.1. Classification (GTDB taxonomy): domain Bacteria; phylum Bacillota; class Clostridia; order Peptostreptococcales; family Anaerovoracaceae; genus JALCRY01. The sequence continues at coordinate 3,587 of JAZAUJ010000039.1, forward strand.
TCCGATGAGTGTTGGTCCGCCGCAGGGCGGGCAGGAGGGAAAAATGAAAAAGTTCATATTTGTAACCGGAGGAGTCGTATCGGGACTCGGGAAGGGCATTACCGCAGCGTCACTCGGCAGACTTCTTAAGTCAAGAGGCCTCAAGGTCATAGCTCAGAAACTCGACCCGTATATCAATGTAGACCCCGGCACGATGAATCCGATCCAGCACGGCGAAGTCTTCGTCACTGAAGACGGGGCCGAGACAGACCTGGACCTCGGACATTATGAGAGATTCATCGATGAAGACCTGAACAAGTTCTCGAACCTCACGACGGGAAAGGTGTACTGGAACGTACTCAACAAGGAACGTCAGGGCGAGTACCTCGGAAAGACCGTTCAGGTCATCCCTCACATCACGAATGAAATAAAGGAATTTATATATAATGTAGGAGAAACGAGCAATGCCGATGTCATAATCACAGAGATCGGCGGGACGACAGGCGATATAGAGTCGCAGCCGTTCCTCGAGGCGATACGCCAGGTGTCGCTCGAAGTCGGGAAAGAAAACTGCCTGTTCATCCATGTCACGCTCGTGCCTTATCTCAAGAGCTCGGGCGAGCATAAATCGAAGCCGACGCAGCATTCCGTCGCCAATCTGAGATCCATGGGCATAATGCCGGATATAATCGTCATGCGCTCGGATGAGCCCATCGGACAGTCTATCCGCGACAAGATCTCGCTGTTCTGCAATGTGAAACCGGACTGCGTGATAGAGAACATTACGCTTTCCTCTCTTTATGAAGCGCCGCTGATGCTCGAAGAGAGCGATTTCTCGTGGATAGTGTGCCGCGAACTCGGCATAAACGCCGGCCCGTGCGATATGGAAGAATGGGTCGCGATGATAGACAGGATAAACAACCTCAATAAAGAAGTCACCATCGCATTGGTGGGGAAATATATGGAACTCCACGATGCGTATCTTTCTGTCGCTGAGGCGCTCCGTCACGGCGGGTTCGAGACCGGCTGCAAGGTCCATATCCGCTGGATAGAGTCTGAGGACGTGAAGGATATGGACGCGGCCGGAAGGCTGTTCTCCGATGTTGACGGCATACTGGTGCCCGGCGGATTCGGCGACAGGGGAGTCGACGGCATGATAAATGCCGCGCATTACGCGAGAGTGAATAACATCCCGTATTTCGGTATCTGCCTCGGCATGCAGGTGGCGGTCATTGAATTCGCGAGGAATGTGCTCGGGATGAAGGACGCTGACAGCGGCGAGATAAATGCGGCTTCTCCGCACAAGGTGATAGATTTCATGCCCGATCAGAACGGCGACATGCCGAAGGGCGGCACGATGAGGCTCGGCGCGTATCCGTGCAATATCGTCGACGGGTCCATCATGAGGAAGGCGTACGGAAAATCGAAGATATCGGAGAGGCACAGACACAGATACGAAGTGAACAACGATTACAGGAAGGATCTTGAAGAGGCCGGGATGAGGGTCGTCGGGACATCTCCGGACAAGCGTCTCGTAGAGGCTGTCGAGATCCCCGCGTGCGATCATTTCGTGGGCGTGCAGTATCATCCGGAATTCAAGAGCAGACCGAATAAGGCGCATCCTCTGTTCAGGGAATTCATCGCCGCGGCCGACAGATATCACGGAAACAAATAGTGATTGAAAACGTTCATCATTTCCTATATAATTATTTAGCGAAATGTAATTTTTGAACGGGAGGAAATGTAATGGCATTTTCGGAAGAAGTAGGTATAGACCTCGGAACTGCGAATGTTCTGGTGTATATAAAAGGAAAAGGTATCGTCCTGAGAGAGCCTTCTGTTGTGGCTGTAGACGACGAGACGAATGAGATACTGGCGGTCGGCGAAGAGGCGCGTCAGATGCTCGGCAGGACGCCGGCGAATATCGTCGCGGTCAGACCGCTGCGCGACGGCGTTATCTCGAGTTTCGACATCACGGAACGGATGCTCCGCTACTTCATAAAAAAGACGTGCGGATCGGGAAAGTTCTTCAGACCGACGATCATGGTATGCGTCCCGAGCGGCGTCACCGAAGTTGAAAAGCGGGCGGTGAGAGAAGCTGCGACGCAGGCCGGAGGAAAAGAAGTATATCTGATGGAGGAGCCGATGGCCGCGGCTATCGGAGCCGGGCTCGATGTCGCGAGACCTGAGGGGACGATGGTCATGGATATCGGCGGCGGCACTACTGACATCGCTATCATCGCGCTCGGCGGGGTCGTGGCCAGCGCCTCGGTAAAGATAGCGGGCGACAAGTTCAACGAAGCGATCATAAAGTATATAAGGAAGAAACATAAGTTATATATAGGCGAGCGCACAGCCGAAGAACTCAAGATGGCTATCGGGACTGCCTACGACAGACCGGAAGTCGTGAAGATGCAGTGCTCGGGGCGCGACCTCGTTTCAGGTCTCCCGAGGGATATAGAGTTCACGAGCGATGAGATGCTCGAGGCTCTCGACGAGCCTATTACTCAGATCTGCGATGCGGCGCACGCCGTGCTCGAAAAGACACCTCCTGAACTCGCAGCTGACATAAGCATGGGCGGACTCGTGATCACGGGAGGCGGCGCATTGCTTTACGGCATTGACAAGAGAGTGAAAGACAGGATAAATATCGATGTCAGAATAGCGGAGGACCCGCTGTCATGCGTGGCTATCGGTACGGGAAAGGCGCTCGACAATATCGAACTTGTTCAGAAAAGCGCGATGAACAAACGGAGAAAGAATTTTATTTAATGATTTACGGCTGCCGGACGGCAGCCGTTTTTTAGGAGAGCAATAAAGGATGAAGAGGGAACTGACAGCGACCGCGGCATTCGGGCTCGAAGCTGTTGTGCGGAGAGAAGTGCAGGCGCTCGGGTATGATGTGATAAAAACGGAAGACGGGAAGGTGACATTTGCCGGAGACGAGCGCGCGATAGCGGCGGCGAATATAAGACTGAGGACCGCCGACCGGGTATTCCTGCATATTGCTGAGTTCGGGGCAGAGGAGTTCGAGGAACTTTATCAGATGACGCGCGGTATAGCATGGGAGGAGATCATCCCGATGGACGGGAAATTCGACGTCATCGGCTCATCCGTCAAGTCGACGCTCCACAGCGTGCCGGCATGCCAGAGCATAGTGAAGAAGGCTGTCGCGGACAGGCTCGGGTCGTTCTATTCGATGGAGCGCATGCCCGAAACGGGAGCGGAATATAAAATAAAGATCTCGATGCTCAAAGACCGAGCGGCGCTTGCGGTGGACACGACGGGACCCGCGCTCCACAAGCGCGGATACAGGGTCGCGCCTACGACCGCGCCGCTCAAGGAAACGCTCGCGTCCGCCCTGGTGCAGCTCTCGTTCTGGAATCCGGACAGATATCTTGTCGATCCGACATGCGGCTCGGGCACGATCGCGATAGAAGCCGCGATGATAGGGCGAAATATAGCGCCCGGCCTCACCCGCCGCTTTGTTTCCGAGAACTGGGACATCATCGACCCCCGCATATGGAAAGAGGAGCGCGCGAAGGCGTACGGCGATATCGACACTGAAAGGCGCCTGCATATCGAAGCGTCAGACATTGATGCGGACGCTGTCGCTGCATCAATGCGCAATGCCGCCGAAGCCGGGGTCGGGGACTGTATAGATTTTTCAGTGCGGGATATCCGGGATTTCCATACAGATGAGAAATACGGGATCATGATAATGAACCCGCCTTACGGCGCGAGGATAGGCGACAGGGTCGCGATAGAGAACATCTACGGTGCGCTGCGGGAGTTTTTCGCCGGGCATCCGGACTGGTCGCTGTTCATGATCACGGCGGACAGGGACGCGGAAAAGGAGACGCTCGGGCGGAGAGCGGACAGGCGGAGGAAACTGTTCAACGGCAATATAGAGACGACATATTATCAGTTCCACGGGCAGAAACCCGTGTATGAATAAATATACATGATTATCGAAAAATATGTTAAATTTCATTGACCTGTAGGGGCAGAAAATGTATAATTGTGCATGAATGTGAAAGGAGCACGATAATGACGAGCAGTAAAATGGCATACAGGGAAGGCAAGCAGGCCTGGCTCATTCTCGCGGACGGGACCGTGTTCAGCGGATTCAGTCTAGGTGCGAAGGGGACGGCCATAGGAGAGGTCGTGTTCACGACGGGCATGACAGGCTATCAGGAGACGCTCACTGATCCGAGCTATTACGGCCAGATCGTGACGCAGACATTCCCGCTCATCGGAAATTACGGAGTGAATACGATAGACAGGGAGTCGAGCGGCATATGGCTGAACGGGTACATCATCAGAGAGTGGTGCTACGAACCATCGAATTTCAGGAGCCAGTCGACACTCGGTGAATATCTGAGCCGTTACGACATTGTCGGGATCTACGACATAGACACGAGAGCTCTTACGAAAAAGATCAGGGAGTACGGTGTCATGAACGGAGCGATCACGACGGAGTGGCCCGATGACATGGACCGCTTTCTTGAAAGGATCAGAGATTTCCGTATCGTGGATTCTGTAAAAGAAGTATCGTTCAGTACTCCGCATTATTTTTACTGCGAAAAGCCCGAATATGACGTCGTGCTGTTCGACTACGGGTTCAATCGGAACATTTCAAGGA
>JAZAUJ010000040.1:0-8095 GCA_036342375.1 Anaerovoracaceae bacterium
AGTAAAAAAGGAGTAGGAAGCTCAAAGAACGGACGTGACAGTGAGTCCAAGAGACTCGGAGTAAAGGCAGCCGACGGCCAGTTTGTAACAGCCGGAAGCATCATCGTAAGACAGAGAGGTACAAAGATCCATCCCGGATATAACGTAGGCAAGGGCGGAGACGACACTCTGTTCGCGAAGATAGACGGCGCTGTCAAATTCGAGAGAATGGGCAAGGACAGAAAACAGGTCAGCGTCTATAAAAAAGAAGCGTAACTAAACCGTACGGGCCCCTGCATAAGGGGCCCGGTTTTTTCTGAAAGAGAAAAACATGTTTGTAGACAGAGCGAGAATATACATCAGATCCGGAAAAGGCGGGGACGGCGCGGTCACATTCAGACGCGAGCCGTATGTGCCTGAGGGCGGCCCTGACGGCGGAGACGGCGGAAAAGGCGGCGATGTCATTTTCACGGCCGACAGCAGCCTGCATACCCTGATGGATTTCAAATACAAAAAGAAATACAAGGCAGAAGACGGCCAGAACGGCATGAAGAAGAAAATGTACGGCCGCAAAGGAAAAGACCTTATTATTAAGGTGCCGGCCGGCACGATGGTGATAGACGAGGAGACCGGTCTTCTCATGAAAGATCTGACAGAGGACGGCGAGTCATTCGTTGCGGCAGCCGGCGGAAAAGGCGGGAAAGGAAATGTGCATTTCAAGAATTCCGTCAGGCAGGCGCCGAATTTCGCCGAGGCAGGTGAAGAATCAGTAGAGCGCACCGTTATCCTGGAGCTCAAGCTGATAGCTGACGTCGGGCTCGTCGGCTTCCCGAATGTCGGCAAGTCGACGCTGCTTTCAGTATGCACGGCGGCAAGGCCGAAGATCGCGAATTATCATTTTACTACGATAGCGCCGAATCTCGGCGTCGTCAGAGTGCATGACACGAGTTTCGTGATGGCCGATATTGCCGGTATAATAGAGGGCGCGAGCGAGGGAGCCGGGATGGGCTTCCAGTTCCTGAAGCATATAGAACGCACAAAGGTGATAATCCACGTCGTAGATGTTTCGGGCAGCGAAGGCCGCGACCCGAAAGAAGATTTCGATAAAATAAACGCAGAACTCGAGAATTACAGCCCTAAAATGATGAAGAAACCGCAGATCGTAGCGGCGAACAAGATAGACATCGTGGATACGGACAGCGAACAGTATCTCAGTTTCAAAGAATATGTCGAAGGAAAGGGCTATAAAGTATTCCCGATGTCCGCGCCTATAAACCTCGGCGTGCGCGAAGTCATAGATGAGGCCGCGAGGCTGCTCGCGGAGGCCGGCGAATACTGTGAAGATGAAGAGCCCGAGCTCTTTGACTTCGACAGAGAAAACGACGATGCCGATTACAGGAGAATAGACGCTTCAGTTGCTGAGGACGGAGCGTACGTCCTGAGCGGCAGGCAGCTTCGCAAGATATTCAATTCGACGAACTTCAACGACATGGGCTCCCTCAGATATCTTTACAAATATATCGAGAAGAGCGGAGCGATAGACCGTCTGAAAGAGATGGGACTCGAAGAGGGTGATACCGTGCGGATCGAGGACTTCGAATTTGAGTATATAGACGAATTTTAGGGAGGACAGATGGCATCAGAGAGACTTACGAGGCAGCAATGCATGGATTTGCTGAGAGATTACGGCACGCCGCCGCATGTAGTCGCTCACTGCAGGGCCGTGGCCGATGTCGCGGTCAGACTCGGACGCGCGCTGAATGAGCACGGGTACAGCATTGATATACCGCTCACAGAAAACGCCGCGCTTCTTCATGATATAGCCAGAGTGGAAGATGAACACTGGAACGTCGGGGCGGACTATCTCGAAAGCCTCGGCCTGCACGATCAGGCCGCCATTGTGCGGCAGCACATGTTTTATGATCATTATTCACCCGTTGAGGAATTGAACGCAATGGATCTCGTATGCATCGGCGACAGGACTGTGAAGGAACACACATATGTCGGCGTGGACGAGCGGTTCGAATATATTATGAACAAACCGCGCAATCTCCCTCCGGAAGCGAGGAAAAGAGTCGCGGCAAAAAAAGAAGAACTGAAACGCCTGCTCGAAGAGATAAAGGGAGTTACAGGCTGCTCGCTCGACGAGCTGATGGGAGCGGGATGATATGACGCTTGACAGGCTGCTGAAAAAAGTAAATAAGCCCGCGAGATACATCGGCGGAGAGATAAATTCCGTGATGAAGGACCCCGATAACGTTTCCCTTCGTTTCGCTTTCGCTTTCCCCGATATCTACGAAATAGGGATGTCATATGTCGGGCTTCAGATCTTATACGATATCCTGAATCAGAGGGACGACATCTTCTGTGAACGCGTATTCGCTCCGGCTGAAGATATGGAGAGCGAGATGAGGTCCTGCGGCATCCCGCTGTTTTCGCTTGAAACGAAAACTCCCGTCGCCGGATTCGATATCCTGGGGTTCACGCTACAGTACGAGATGTCGTTCACGAATATACTCAACATGATCGATCTTGCCGGCATACCCGTAAAACGCGAAGACAGACGCGTGAGCGGCCGGAAATATCCGCTCATAGCAGCGGGAGGGCCGTGCGCGTATCAGCCCGAGCCTCTCGCGGATTTTTTCGATCTGTTCCTGATAGGCGACGGAGAAAATATGATACTTGACGTATGCGATCTGTACGAGCAATGCGGCGAGGACAGAGAACTGTTCCTTCGGAAAGCATGCACGATACCGGGTGTTTACGTCCCTCAGTTCTACGGACCTGTATACAGCGGCGACGGGACGATATCCCGTTTCGAAAAATATTACGAAGGCGCGCCGGACCGCGTGTTGCGCAGATTCGAACCTTCGCTCGAAGAGCTCACATATCCGGAAAAACCGATAGTGCCTTTTATCGACACTGTGCATGACAGAGCGGTAGTTGAGACATTCCGCGGATGCACGAGAGGCTGCAGGTTCTGTCAGGCCGGAATGATCTACAGGCCTGTACGCGAGCGCAGAAAAGATACGATCGTAAAATACGCTTCCGCACAGCTCCGCTCTACGGGACATGAAGAACTTTCGCTGCTGTCGCTCTCCACGAGCGACTATTCGGGATTCGAAGATCTTGTAAATGACCTGATGGAGTACTGCGGCGGCAGGAATATAGGACTCTCGCTGCCTAGCCTGAGGCTCGATTCGTTCAGTTTCAGGGTGCTTGACGAGATCCAGAAAACGAGGAAATCCGGACTGACATTCGCGCCGGAAGCCGGGACGCAGCGCCTCAGAGACCGTATAAATAAAAATATCACGGATGATGACATATATGGTTCCGTCCGGAAGGCGCTGACGCTGGGATGGAAAAAGATAAAACTTTATTTCGTGATAGGACTGCCGGGAGAGACAGATGAGGATCTCGACGGCATATATGAGATAGCGAAAAATATTATCGATATAAACTACGAAGTGAACGGCAGGAAAGGCGGACGCTTCAATGTTTCCGTCAGTGTATCGAATTTCGTGCCGAAGGCGCACACGCCGTTCCAGTGGGAACCTCAAAATACAGAAGAAGAATTCGTAAGAAAGCACAACTATCTTTCCGCGAAGTTCAGGCATCTCAGAAACGCGTCTCTTTCATATCATGACAGTCCGGTGAGCATGATGGAAGCCGTGATAGCAAGAGGCGACAGGCGCGTCGGCGGCCTCATATACACTGCATGGAAAAACGGCTGCGTGTTCGACGGATGGAGCGAGAAATTCGACGCTGACAAGTGGAAAGACGCCATGGAAAAAACGGGCGTCACCGCCGGATTCTATGCCCAGCGCAGGCGGACGCCGGACGAAACGCTGCCGTGGGCATTGATAGACTCAGGTGTAACGGACGAGTACCTTCTGTCGGAAGCCGGCATGGAGACCACAACGCAGGACTGCCGCATAAGCTGCAATAACTGCGGGATCAGCAGATATGCGCCTTGCCCGATGGCCGGCGTGAACGGAGGTTAGCATCAATGCCTAGATACAGACTCACGTTTTCGAAAAGCGGATATGTCCGGTTCACGTCGCATCTCGACATGATACGCCTGTTCGAACGCGCGTTCAGGCGCGCCGGGATAGAACTTGAATTCTCGCAGGGCTTCAATCCTCACCCGAAGATGGTATTCGCGCAGCCGCTCCCGCTCGGATACAGCGCGGAAGAGGAAATAGTGGAGATAGATACCGCGGAAGAGTATGACCTGAAAGACCTGCTTGCGAGGACTGACGCGGAAATGCCGGACGGCATCGTGATAAAAACTGTAAGGGAAACAGAGAAAAAGAAGAAAACCGTCGCGGCGGACTGCTTCGCGGCTGATTACAGGATAGAAATAGAAAGCTCCTCGCCGGACAAACTCGCTGACGCGGCGTCGGAACTTATTGCGGCCGATCATTTCGTTGTCACGAAGAAAACGAAACGGGGGGAGAGGGACATGGATATCCGTCCGATGATAAGATCGCTGGATTATTCGATTCAGGACAATAAAATTATATTGTCAACCAAACTCGATACAGGCAGCAGATCAAATCTTTCCCCGCAGCAGGTGACAGAGGCGATCTCAAGACTTTCAAAATCGGAGATCCCGCCCGAAAATATTGAGATTTCAAGACTGAAACTTTATGTTTGAGATCAATGCTGTAAAATATTGACATTTTCTTTTCGCAATTGTAATATTATGGTATTACAGCGAAAGGAGGTGCGGCATTGAAAAAATACCTGAACAGAGAGTTCTTTTTTGCGAATAAAGAGAAGATAATATGCGTTCTCATAGCGCTCGCTCTCATCGTTTCCGGCATAGTATATAACACGGCAAAAAAGCCGGATGCCGATGAATTCACAGATTCCGGAGGGTCTGAAAAAGTATCTCAGACAAAAACTGACGATGAGCGGGACATCATTATCGTTGATGTTTCGGGCGCGGTGAATGACCCCAGGGTCGTTGAACTCGATAAGGGCGACAGGGTGAATGACGCTATCGAGGCGGCCGGAGGACTGACTGCGGACGCGGATATCTCATCGCTCAACAGAGCGGCCGTCCTGAAGGACGGAGATAAGATCTTTGTGCCGGAAAAGGGCTCGGGAAGAAGCGGTTCGGTAACGAACGCAAACAGCGGGACTGGCAGCGGAGGCAGCGCCATAGCTGATGGCAGAGTGAATATTAATATGGCTGACAAGACCGAACTTCAGACGCTTCCGGGCGTAGGACCCGCCATAGCGGACCGGATCATTGCTTACAGGGAGAGCCATGGCAATTTCAGCAGACCTGAAGATATAAAGAACGTCAGCGGTATCGGCGATAAAACATACGAAAAAATGAAAAACAGCATCACAGTTTGACGCGCATTGATGCGGCAGGAGGTATAAGATGATCACGAAGGAAAAAATCGCGAGGATAAATGAACTCGCCGCCAAAAACAAAACGGACGGGCTCACTGAAAAAGAACTGGAGGAGCGCGAACAGCTCCGCCGCGAATATATTGAATCTGTACGTGAGAATCTGAAAGCGCAGCTCGACAATATCGAGTTTACAGATGAAGAACCGAAAAATTGACCGGTCTCTGTTTGAAAATTCCTTTTGATTGGTATAAATGTTTCGAATCATATTTGATTTCTGAAAAGGAGTATTATACATGAGACAGGTATATTTGGATTATTCGGCCACTACGCCGGTAAAAAAAGAAGTTCTCGATGAAATGCTTCCGTATTTCTGCGAGAAATATGGAAATCCGTCGAGTCTTTATTCACTGGGCGAGGAAGCGGCCGAAGCTGTCGCGACAGCGAGAAAAAGGCTCGCTCATCTTATCAATGCCGATGAGGATGAAGTGTATTTCACATCATGCGGTTCTGAATCAGATAACTGGGCTCTGTTCGGTGTCACGGACGCGAGAAAGAAAGACGGAAATCATATCATCACATCTTCGATAGAGCATCACGCCATACTGCATTCGTGCGAATATCTGAGTCAGCGAGGCGTGGAAGTCACATATCTCCCTATAGACAAAAACGGACGCGTGAGTCCGGAAGATCTTGAAAAAGCTATAAAGCCGGGAACCGTGCTCGTTTCGATCATGCTTGTGAACAACGAGATCGGTACAGTCCAGCCGATAAAGAAGCTCGCCGAGATCGCCCACAGACACGGCGCGACGTTCCACTGCGACGCGGTACAGGGGCTCGGAAATGTGCCGATCGATGTAAAGGATCTCGGGATCGACCTGATGTCATTCTCGTCGCACAAGATCTACGGGCCTAAGGGCGTAGGCGCGATGTATATGAAGAAGGGCACGAAGATCTCGAATTATCTGCACGGCGGCGCCCAGGAAAAGAGCAGGCGCGCGGGAACTGAAAACACAGCGGGCATCGTCGGATTCGGCAAAGCCGCGGAACTCGCGGAAATAAATCTAAAAGACCACATTGAAAGAGTTTCGGGACTCCGCGATTATTTCATAGAGCAGGTAAAGAAGAACATCCCCGACATCATCATCAACGGCACGATGGACGGGAGACATCCGGGAAATGCGAATATCACATTCAAATATATCGAGGGTGAATCCATACTTATTCTCCTTAACGAAAAAGGGATATGCATCTCAACGGGATCCGCGTGCTCGTCAAAATCTCTCAAGCCGTCGCATGTGCTGACAGCGCTCGGCGTGCCGGATGAGATGATCCACGGCAGCTGCAGATTCACAGTTGGAGATTTCACAACGAAAGACGATATAGATTACACCGTGGAGTGCCTGACGGAGATCGTTGAAAAACTCCGCAGCATTTCTTCACTCAGATAGAAAGGGGGCAAACGGTCATGGCAATGTATAATGACAAAGTAATGGATTATTTTCTTCATCCGCACAATGTCGGCGAGATAGAAAACCCGGACGGCGAAGGCGTGTACGGGAGCCCTGTATGCGGCGACATGATGAAGATCACGATATCAGTTGATAAAGAAAAAGACGTGATAACCGACGCGAAATTCAAGACATTCGGATGCGGCAGCGCGATCGCAAGTTCCAGCATGGCTACGGACATGATCATCGGAAAGACTGTGGAAGAAGCGCTTGAGATCTCGAATCAGGATATCATTGACGAACTCGGCGGCCTCCCGGCCATCAAGATCCACTGCTCCGTGCTCGCGGACCACGCGATAAAGGCGGCGATCTACGATTACGCGCAGAAAAACAACAAGGAGTATAAGGGCCTTGAAGGATTCGACCCAAACGAAGAGGACGAGGCTGAAGAAGAAGAGACGCCGATATAAGCATTTGCATATAAACCATATGTTTTTATAATTTTCCGCAGGCGGGAGCGGCGCATTGCCGCTCCTGTCTGTTATTCTTTTATTTTTCCGTTGATAATGCTATAATAATAGGGCTACTTGTAAACAGGGAGGATCACATTAATGGAAAAACTTGGCGTAAATGAAATAAGGGAAAAATTTCTTTCGTTTTTTGAAACAAAGGGCTGCCTGCGGCTGAACAGTTTCCCGCTCATACCGAATCACGATAAGAGTCTTCTTATCATAAATTCCGGTATGGCGCCGATGAAACCGTGGTTCTCCGGAGTTGAGACTCCCCCGAGGAAACGCGTCACGACATGCCAGAAATGCATAAGGACCGACGACATAGAAAATGTCGGCATCACGGACAGGCACGGAACATTTTTCGAGATGATGGGCAATTTTTCCTTCGGGGATTATTTCAAGAAAGAAGCGATCGCCTGGGCGTATGAATTCTGCAGGGACTGGCTGAAACTGCCGATGGATAAAGTCTGGGCCACAGTATATCAGGATGACGATGAAGCGCTCGAGCTTTGGTTGAAGACAGGGATCCCGAGAGAGCGTATAGTCAAGCTCGGTAAGGACGATAATTTCTGGCAGATAGGAACAGGTCCGTGCGGCCCCTGCTCCGAACTGTATTTTGACAGAGGCGAAGAGCACGGATGCGGCAGGCCTGACTGCAAACCGGGCTGCGAATGTGACAGATATATTGAATTCTGGAACCTCGTATTCACGCAGTTCGACGCCCAGGAGGACGGCACATACGAAGATCTCGAGCATCCGAACATTGATACCGGCATGGGTCTCGAA
>JAZAUJ010000041.1:0-7791 GCA_036342375.1 Anaerovoracaceae bacterium
GAACACATCGGATATCCCCGGGACTTCTATCAGCGCATTGGCGAAAAGCCCGCCAGTGCACGATTCCGCAGATGAGATCGTTATGCCGCGTTCTATGAGCTTTCTTCCCACGACCTCGGCAAGGCTTTCATCGTCCTCGCTGTAAATATATTTCCCGATCCTGTCACGGATCTTTCCTATCATATCCTCTACGGCAGCCTTCGCTTCTTCGAGCGTAGCTCGCCTCGAGGCTACCCGGACCTGGGATTCTCCCTCTTTAGCGTACGTCGCTATCGTGGGATCCGTCTGCGCGTCTATAAGGTCGAGAAGAGCTGTTTCAAGGCTCGATTCGCCTATACCGTATGTATGGACGAGTTTATAATATATTACGCCGTCTGATTTCGATTCGAGGTACGGCTTCACCTCATGCTCGAACATATAATTCATTTCACGCGGAGGACCGGGCATGCAGATGATGATCTTCCCGTTCTCTTCAAGCGCGAATCCCGGAGCCGTGCCCTGCGGATTTTTCAGCACTCGGGCGCGTGACGGGAGATACGCCTGCTTTATATTGTTCGGCGTCATCTCTCTTCCGAGTTTCGACATGCGTTCTGTAAGCTTACTGAGTTCTTCTTCGTTAAGCACGAGCTCATCGTGCAGCGTCTCGCACGCGACTTCCTTTGTGAGGTCATCCTCTGTCGGTCCTAGGCCGCCTGTAGTGATAACGACATCGCAGTCGTGGAACGCGAAGTTTATAAGTTCGCCGAGCCTTTCCGCATTGTCGCCGACCGTGTAATGATACATCACGTCATGCCCGAGCGCGTTCAGCTGCCTGCTGAGATATACAGCGTTCGTGTTCACTATCTGTCCGAATAATATTTCAGTCCCTACTGTGAGTATTGCAGTCTTCACCTGTCCGCCTCCGGTCTAGATGCCCTTCGCAGTTACAATGTGCCAGTTCTTCACGAGATATTCCGTCCCTGAAACGACTGTCATAATGACTGCCGCCCAGAGCATGATGATATCCACCGGGATCCCGATATATGAGAACGGCCAGTTTTCGAGCAGCAGCAGTATGACGGCGATCATCTGACAGACCGTCTTCGCCTTGCCCGTCATGCCGGCCGCTATCACGACGCCTTCCGACGCCGCGACAGTCCTGAGCCCCGTAATGGCGAGCTCGCGCGCTATGATGATTATTACCATCCATCCTGCGACGGTACCGTTTTCAACAAGAAGTATGAACGCGGATGTAACGAGCATTTTGTCTGCGAGCGGATCCATGAGCTTTCCGAAATTCGTCACGAGATCCCTGCTCCTCGCGATGTGCCCGTCCAGGGCGTCCGTCGCGGAAGCGAGTATGAATATTATCGCCGCCGCTATATTATACCCGAGAAGATATACGACTATGAATACAGGTATCGCGCATATCCTTATCATCGTCAATTTGTTAGGAAGATTCATTTCTGTTCTCCTGTTTCTGTCCCAGTGATATCGTAATCAAACGCGTCCTCTATCAGCACATCTGTCATGTCGCCGGGCCTGTGTCCGTTCCGGCTCCTCACGATGACGGCGTCGTCTATTTCCGGCGCGTCGTACTGCGTCCTGCCGATGTATACGCCCGGACTGTCTTTAGACTCTATCAGGACTCTCTGCACAGTCCCGACAAGTCCGCGATTGTGTTCGAGAGATATTTTCCGCTGAAGCGTCATGATCGCGTCGAGCCTGCGCTCCTTCACATCTTCATCTATCTGGCAGTCCATCTCCGCAGCCGGCGTTCCCTCTTCTCTGGAATATGTGAACACGCCGAGGCGTTCGAACTTCATCTCTTCGCAGAACTCATACAGCTCGGCGAAATCATCTTCCGTCTCGCCCGGGAACCCCGTGATGAGCGTTGTCCTGATATGGATATCCGGCATTGCCGCCCGAAGCCTTGCGACCGTACCGCGTATGTCCGCATTCGTCGTCTTTCTGTTCATCCTGCGGAGGACATTGTCCGACGCGTGCTGCAGCGGGATGTCGATATATTTGCATATCTTGTCTTCACCGGCCATGACGCTTATGAGTTCATCAGTGATCCGCTCTTCATAGCAGTACATGAGCCGTATCCATTCTATGCCGTCCACCGCGCACAGTTTTCTCATCAATGCCGGGAGCTCGTATCTCCCGTATATATCAATGCCGTACGCCGATGTGTCTTCCGCTATCAACACGAGTTCGCGGCACCCCTCGCCCGCCAGCATCTCCGCTTCCGATACTATATCTTCCATCGGACGGCTGCGGAACTTTCCGCGTATCATCGGGATAATGCAGTATGTGCACCTGTTGTCGCACCCTTCCGCGATCTTTATATACCTGCTGTATGTGATCTCCGACGACGCTCTTTTCATAGCGTCCATGTCACGTTCTTCAGCCGAAAGGTATTTCTCACGGGATCCTTTTTCATGCTCAGACAGTATCTCCGGAAGTTTTTCATAATCATTCACGCCCATGAATATGTCGACTTCCGGCAGTTCATCGAACAGTTCCCGTCCGTACCTCTGTGAAAGGCACCCCGTTACGATGAGCAGCTTCCTTCCGTCGCTCTGGTCATTGAACCTGATAAAATCGAATATCCTGTCTATCGATTCACGTTTCGCGGCTTCGATGAACCCGCACGTGTTTACGATTATCGCGTCCGCTTCCTCCGGGTCCGCTGTGATACCGTGACCGGCGGCTCTGAGGATCCCCGCGGCATTTTCCGAGTCGTTTTTGTTCTTCGGGCACCCCATTGTCTCTATATATACGTTCATCAGAGTTCTCCGGATTCCTGAAGACTTCTGAGTTCTTCTTCAGTCATGTTCACCTGCCGCGGCCGCGACCCGTCCTGCGGACCGACAATGCCGCGCTCTTCCATGATGTCGACTATCCTGGCCGCTCTGTTATATCCTATCCTGAATCTGCGCTGGAGCATTGATACAGAAGCCTGCCCTGCAAGCACGACGCATTCTATGGCGTCGGGGAGCAGCACATCGTCATCGCCGCGCGGGCCGGCATCTGCCGCGCTGCTTTCGACATTCCTGATCACATCCTCGGAATATTCGACATCTTCGACCTGCGACTTCACATAACCGATGACTCTTTCGACCTCCTGGTCGCTGACGAACGGGCACTGCACGCGCACGGGCTTGTCGAGGTCCTGCGGCTTGAACAGGCAGTCCCCGTTCCCGACGAGTTTCTCCGCTCCGTTCATGTCGATTATCGTCCTGGAGTCCGTGCCCGACGA
Organism: Anaerovoracaceae bacterium; assembly: GCA_036342375.1. Lineage (GTDB taxonomy): Bacteria > Bacillota > Clostridia > Peptostreptococcales > Anaerovoracaceae > JALCRY01. Next base: position 3,245 of record JAZAUJ010000041.1, read on the forward strand.
CACCATAAATGCCATCCTGCTCGGGATGTTCGCCTTTATCAGGCCCGTCACGACATCTACAGACGGCCTCTGCGTCGCTACGATAAGATGCATGCCGGCAGCTCTCGCGAGCTGAGCGAGGCGGCATATAGCGTCCTCGACCTGCGACTTCGCCACCATCATAAGATCGGCCAGCTCGTCTATTATTATCACGACGCGCGGCATGACTTCTTCCGTCTCGCCGCGATCCTTCATCAATGCGTTGTACGCATTGATGTTCCTCACGCCTTCGGAAGAAAATTTCTTGTATCTGTTCGTCATCTCTCCGACGGCCCAGTTCAGCGCTGCCGCGGCTTTGGACGCGTCAGTGACTACAGGTATCAGAAGATGCGGGATACCGTTATAATTCCCGAGTTCCACCATTTTCGGGTCGACGAGAAGCAGCTTGACCTCATCCGGTCTTGCCTTGTACAGGACGCTCATGATTATCGTATTTATGCATACGGATTTTCCTGATCCCGTAGCGCCTGCTATCAGAAGATGCGGCATCTTGTCCAGGTCTGCTATCACGGGACCGCCCGCAATGTCGCGGCCGACCGTGAACGCGAGTTTCGACTTGTGTCCGCGGAATTCCTTCGTCGCTATAAGATCCCTGATCCGCACCATCTCGCGGTCTTCATTCTCTACTTCGACACCTATAGCGGCCTTTCCGGGTATAGGCGCTTCGATCCTTATATTTTTCGCGCGGAGATTGAGCGCGATATCGTCAGCGAGATTTACGATGCTGCTGACCTTTACGCCGATCTCAGGCTGTATCTCGTATCTCGTGACAGAAGGTCCGCTTATCACATTTACGACTTTGGCATCGACATTGAAACTCTTCAGTGTCTGTTCGAGCAGATCCGCCCTGGAGTCAAGCGATTCCTCCAGTCCTTCGCGCTTTTTCGGCGCAGGCGATTTATCGAGAAGATCCACTGTCGGCAGTTTATACTTCTTCATCGATTTCTTTTCCGATTTCTCAATATCATCCATTACTTCGGCGGCCGCTGCCGCTATGCCGGCTCCGGCGGCCATAGCGCCGGCCGCTTTCGCAGCGTCACCGGCAGCATTGTTTTTCTGCATCGATCCGAAATCACCGGCGTCATCCGCGCCGCTCTCGAATCCCTGTGTTACCGTTCCGTTTCCGCCCACAGGCGTATTCGCGCTGTCATCACCTGATATCTGTATGCGGCGCTGACCTGATTCCGTATCGGCATAGACAGGCTCTCCGCTCTCTCCGCCCGGCGGGTCTTCATTCCCGACCATCGTGATAATGTTGCGCTTGTTTTCAGGCAGTTTGTCCAGATATCCATCGCCGCCCGGCGCATCGCTGTTCCTGTTCGAACTGAAGAAAGCGGCCCACCTGTTCTTCTTTTCGGGCCGTTCGCTGCCTGCCGGCCCGGCATTTTCGCCGCTGCTAAGACCTGCAGCAAGTTCCGAAGGCGGAGTGTAATCGGCGCCCGCCTTCCTTCCGGTATTGTCTACGGCCGCGCGCTTAGCTTCGAGCTCCCGCGCCTCTGCCTCTTTCTCCTCAGCTTCTGTAATTATCGCCATTTCGCGCTCTTCTCTTCTCTTTTTGAGCAGAGCGCGTCTTTCGGCCGCCTTTTCAAACAGACGCGATATAGGAGTATTGAAGATTATCATAGCGCTTATGACTGCGACAACGGCCGCGAATATATAGAGGCCGGGCGTGCCTATAAGTCTTTCTATGCCGCCGCCCGCGTACACCCCGAAGACTCCCGGGCCTTTGAGTCCGGCGCCGGCTTCATAAGCCGTCTTAAGCGATGTGAGATCAAATGCCGGAACATTCCTGAACCTGGCCGCGTTCACCAGATCTATATCGAGGAACAGGATCGCAAGCATCACAAAAGTCCTCGTCTTGAACGGGGCGGTTATCCTTATGAACTCGCATACAGCGAAAGCTATTATGAAATACGGCAGTATCAGTGCGCCGAGTCCGAATATTCCTTTCAGCGCGCCGCTTACGGCGGACCCGAATGAACCCGCCATATCCGTCTGAGTCGCGACAGCGAGAAATATCCCGAACGCTATAAGAACGACCGCGATGACATCGTCTCTCAGTCTGTGTTCCTGCTTTTCGGGTGCTGCTTCTTTCCCGCGCGGCTGCGTTTTCCGGCCGCCGCCTTTCGCCTGAGACGTTTTCGAAGACTTCTTCCCGGAATTTTTTCCGGAACTCTTTGTCCCCTGCGATTTAGAAGTTCCCGACTTTCCCTTCTGTTTTGATCTGGTTTTCCTTTCCGCCATCCTGTACCTCAAACGCCGTTCAGCCTGCGATGACCGCGTAAATAATCACGGCAGCGCCGACAATAAGCGTATATATCGAAAATCCTTTCAGCGACTTTTCCGTCACGAGTTTTATCATAAATTTTATAGCGAGGAACCCTGAGACAGCCGCTATGATCATGCCGACAGCGATGGGCCCGCCCGCGCCCTGCGGTATCGAAGTTCCGACCGCGGATTTCAGTTCGAAAATAAATGATCCGAGTATCGATGGTATCGAGATCAGAAAAGCGAATCTGACCGCGAGTTCCTTATTAAGGTTCGACATCAGCCCGCCGAACAGGCAGGAACCCGAACGGGAGATCCCCGGCGTTATGGCGATGCCCTGCATCGTGCCTACGAACAGCGCGTCGCGGAACCGCATCTGTTTTATGTTCTTCTGATTTTTTCCGTAGCGGTCGGCGAGCGTGAGGATAATGCTCGTAATGATCAGCCCCGCGCCGATGACTATGATATTCGAATAGAAACTCTCGAATGTCTTGTTGAACAGCAGTCCTATGACCGCCGTCGGGATCGTCGCGACAATTATCATAAAGCCGAGACGTCTCGTTTCATTTATATTTATCCTCGGTCCACGTCCTCTGCAGATGTCCGCGATCGTCCGTCCGAGCTCATACAGAAGCCTGATAACATCCTTCCAGTAGACCGCGAACACGGAGATAAGCGTTCCGAGATGCAGCATTACCGTAAAAAACAGCACGCTGCTGCTGTCTATATCAAAAAAATATTGCAGCAATGCAAGGTGGCCTGAGCTGCTAATTGGCAGAAACTCCGCCAGCCCCTGGACAAGCCCGAGTATCACCGCCTGCAAATATGTAAGTTCTGCCATTATTACCTCCTGATGTAATGGCCCTCTCTCAAAATTCTACAACGCACATATTATACCACAACATATATACTTCTCAAAAGCCGCGCATATAAAATAAAACTAAAATAAAACGGAGCGCGGGAATCCGCGCTCCGCCTGTATTCCTGCGATTATTTTCCGGCCATGATGTCCTTGCCGTCGTAATAGTTACAATTCGGGCATACTCTGTGCGGAAGCTTAGGCTCGTGGCACTGAGGACATATGGACAAGCCCGGAGCAGCCTTCTTCATGTTCTGAGCTTTCCTGCCGCTTTTTTTCGCTTTAGATGTTCTCCTCTTAGGTACTGCCATTTCTCTACACCTCCTTCGGTAAGTATTCCGTTTATGCAAACATACATAAATGTTGATTTCACAGCCATTCAAGTATAATATCCGGACGGCCGGTTGTCAATCATTAATTGTGCCGGAAGCTTTATTTAAAGCGCCTCCACGATCTCCTCCGTCTCTCTCGCTATCATGAGTTCTTCATTCGTCGGGATAAGGAGTATCTGGACTCTCGAGTCATCTCTCGAAATGATCGTCTCCTTGCCTCTTACCTTATTCTTCACGAGGTCAAGCTTGATGCCGAGATTACCGAGGTCGTTGCAGATGAGGTCTCTCATCTGGATATCGTTTTCGCCGACACCGGCGGTAAATACGATAGCGTCCACACCGTTCATCTCCGCTATATAAGCGCCGATATAGAATCTTACCTTGTGAACGAATACCTTAATGGCGAGCTGAGCTCTTTCGTTGCCCTCTTCCGCTGCTTTTTCAAGATCCCTGAAATCGCTGGACACGCCCGAGATACCGAGTACGCCTGACTTCGTGTTCAGTATCTGGTTCGCGACGCCCTGGTCGAGATTGAGTTTTTCTCTTATATATGTAACGATAGCCGGGTCTATATCGCCGCATCTCGTGCCCATTACGAGACCTTCGAGCGGTGTGAATCCCATCGACGTGTCGATGCATTTTCCTCTCTTTATAGCGGATACAGAAGCTCCGTTACCAAGGTGGCATGTTATGAGTTTAAGGTCATCAATATTCGTGTTCAGGAGGTGTGCAGCCCTCTGAGCTACATATTTATGAGATGTTCCGTGGAAACCGTATCTCCTGATGTGAAGATCCGTATAATATTCATAAGGAATAGCATACAGGAACGATTCTGCCGGCATCGTCTGATGGAACGCCGTATCGAATACGCCTACCATCGGTGTGTTCGGCATGAGTTTCTGGCAGGCAGCTATACCCATCAGATTCGGCGGATTGTGGAGCGGAGCGAGCTCCGTGCATTCTTCGAGCGCCGCGATAACGTCATCGTCGATGAGTACGGAATTCGCGTATTTTTCGCCGGCGTGCACGACTCTGTGTCCTACAGCGTC
>JAZAUJ010000042.1:0-7584 GCA_036342375.1 Anaerovoracaceae bacterium
ACGGTCATGACCGTGAACCTCGTCGAGCGCATATACCACCTCAGCGGCGCCCCTGACAGAGAACTCGCGATCGACATCGAAAATTCGGCAATAGTAATAGCGGCAGCGATACCATGGTGTCTCGCCGCCGCGGTAATATATCAGGTCATGGGCCTCACATCAGGCATAATAATCTATAGTTATTATCCGCTGCTTGTGCCATTGTTCTGGCTGCTTACAAAAAACAGGATCGGGATAAAAAACCGGGACTGACTTCGTAGCAATGCCAGCCTATTCGAAGCTGTCAGCGAATGCGCGGACCCTTTCTCTCACGCGCTTTTCGCCCAGTATCTGCTGTATCTCCCAGATGTCCGGCGACTGGGCGCGCCCGGTGACCGCTATCCTTATCACCTGGCTCACATGTCCGACATGGCCTTTATACCTGTCCGGCTCCTTTTTGAAATCCTTCGGGCGCGCGGCGTAACCGAGAGATTCCGCTATGCCGCGGATCTTCCCGAACCAGTCGTTCTGATCGTCGGACTGATCATACGTCTCCAGATACTTCTCCAGGATCGCCTTCTCGTCTCCGCGGACCTCTTCAGGCGCTTCGTCCCTGATCTCGAAACGCTCGTCGAAGAAATAACTGATATAGTCGAACATCTGCGGAGCATTGACGAAGTCCTTCCTCGGCTTCTTTCCCGAGCGTCCGAGGTCCAGGATCGGTCCCACATAAGACTCGCGCCCCCTCAGAATCGATGCGGTCTCCGGATCGTACTCCTCCGCCCATTCGAGCATGAACGCGAACAGATCTTCCGCGCTTATCTTTACGAGCGTGTCCTTTGAGACATCGTTCAGCTTGTTTATATCGAACAGTGCGCCGGACGTGCTCATTTTTTTCGTGGTGAACGGGAAGTCATCGATGTCCGCGTCCGGATGGGACGCGCGCCACTCTTCGTAGTTCGAATTCAGCAGTGTCAGGAGGTATTCCCGCACAGCCGCCGGATGATATCCCATTTCCTTATAATATCCGAGTCTCAGCTCGGGGTCCTTCCGTTTCGAAAGTTTTCTTTTGTTCCCGTTCTCATCGAGTTTCATGAGCTGCGCTGTGTGGCAGTACACCGGCCTGCGCCATCCCATCTTTGAAAAGAGTTCCACATGTATAGGGAGCGTCGAAAGCCATTCCTCTCCCCTCACGACATGCGTCGTGCGCATGAGATGATCGTCGACGACGTGGGCGAAATGGTACGTCGGGATTCCGTTCGCTTTCAGTATCACGACATCCTGGCAGTTTTCCGGCATTGTCAGCATCCCGCGGATCGCGTCCTTCACCTTTATCTCTGCGGGCTCGTCCGGATCTCCGTCCGACCTCAGCCTGAGCACCCAGCTCTGCCCCGCGTCGATCCGCTCCTTCACATCATCATACGAAAGATCGCGGCACTTGGCGTACTCGCCGTAGACTCCGGGAGCAGCCTGAGCCTTCTGCTGGGTCTCGCGCATTGATGCGATCTCTTCCTCCGTCATGAAGCACGGATAGGCCGCGCCGTTTTTCACGAGATACTTCGCCATCGCGCGGTATATCTCCCCGCGCTCGCTCTGAGTGTACGGGCCGTACGCGCCGTGTTCGCCGTCCTTCGCCGCGCCCTCGTCGAACGCGATGCCGAAATACTCGAGCGAATCGATTATCACATCGACCGCGCCCTCAACGTAACGCTTGTCGTCGGTATCCTCTATCCTCAGGTAGAACACGCCGCCGCTCTGATGCGCGAGGCGCTCGTCTACAAACGCGCCGTACAGATTCCCGAGGTGCATGAAGCCTGTCGGGCTCGGCCCGAGCCTCGTGACCTTCGCCCCCTCGGGCAGTTCGCGCGGCGGATATATATTTTCGTAATCCTCCGGCGTTTTATCGATCTCAGGAAACAGCAGATCCGCAAGTTTTTCGTGATCCATTTTTTCTCTCCTTTTATTCGTAATCGTATTCCGCGCGTCCGCGCAGCATCGTTTTCACCACTGTATTGTTTCTCGGGGGACATCCCTCAGCAATGCGCAGCCCGTTTCTTTGCGCGTACTCCGCGGCGCAGGCTCCGACGCAGACTGTGTTTTCCGGGTCCGGGCGCCCGGGCGCGCCGGCCGCATTCCCGGCTACTACCGTGAGGCCCTCAGTGTGACCGAGCAGGCCCTCTCTCTGCATGTCCGTGAGCGAACTCATCACCGAATTCCGGCATCCTGTGCACGCGGACTCGTCAGCGATCATCCTGAACGATCCGGGCAGGCCTTCTATCGAAGTCTCGTGGGAGCGGACGAAGCGCTCCGCGACATCTTCTGTCTTCTCCCCGGCGACATCTATTTCAGACAGGTCGTCTGTTCCGAGACCCGCTTCCGCGGCGGCGGCAGTTACCGGCACTTCGTCCGGCCGGAAGCCCATGATCATGCCGCATACGGATTCGCACGCGACGATATCCTTCGACATGATGATGAGATCTTTCTTTTTCGTGTCGCCGAATACGGGGCCCATGCCCTCCGCGCAGTATGTCCCGTCTGCCAGTTCGAGCGACGGTTTTATTATTCTGTTAAGCTCGATGACCCGTTCTATCAGGCCGCGCCTGTGGAACATTTTCTTTGAACTGTCGGGCATCACGCCCTTCATGTTCTTCATGCCCAGTGTTATCTCGCATTGATCGTGCGTCTTCATGACGGGGACGGTTATGATGACATCCGCCTGCGTGACGAGTTCCCATGTCGTGATATTTTCGGACAGTCTGTATTCTCTCCCGCCTTCTGTTTTCAGATCGACGACAGGAATGCCGGCTTCGCGGATATGGTCATATCCGCAAAACAGGATGACGTCTCTCGTGTCGGCGCCGACAGACGATGACTCCGCTACGACGGGAACGCCGCCGTACTCTTGCGCGAGTTCCGCTGCCGCGAGGCATACTTCCCACCTTGTGACGGCGCCGGACAGCCTCGCTTCAGGCACGGCGACCATGTTCGGCTTTATCAGCACGCGTGCGCCGGGCCGGATGATATCCTCGAGCCCGCCGAGATCGTCGGCAGCGCGCCTCACGGCTTCTCTGATCCCTTCAAGATCATCGCCCGCAGTTTTCCTTATCGAAACCAGTGACCGCATATCCTGCCGCCTACACTTTCCAGCTGCTCAGATATTCCCGCTGTTCTTCTGTCAGCGTATCTATCTCAGTTCCCCAGGCGGCGAGTTTCCTGCGCGCAATAAGATCATCTATCTCGTCCGAGACATCCGTCACTTTGTTTTCCAGTTCTCCCTTATGCTCTTTTATGTACAGAGCCGACAGGGCCTGTACCGCGAACGAGAGGTCCATTATCTCCGCCGGATGACCGTCGGCCGCGGCTATATTCACGAGCCGCCCTTCGGCGATGACATTTATCCGCCGTCCGTTCGGCAGAGTATATCCCATGATATTGCGGCGGACTTCCTTTTCCCCGACAGCGAGCCGCTCCAGGCCGGCCATATCTATTTCGACGTTGAAGTGTCCGGCGTTCGCGAGGATCGCGCCGTCCTTCATATCCATCATATGTTCCGTCGTCACCGTCTTGCAGCATCCCGTCGCCGAAATGAATATGTCGCCGAGCGGCGCGGCTTTCGCCATCGGCATCACGTCATAGCCGTCCATGCGCGCCTCCATCGCCTTTACAGGATCTATCTCGGTAACGATCACGCGGGCGCCGAGCGCCTTCGCTCTCATGGCAATGCCGCGCGAGCACCATCCGTATCCGGCCGTGACGACTGTCTTCGACGCGACGATGAGATTCGTATTGCGCATGATGCTGTCCCAGACGGACTGCCCCGTGCCGTATCGGTTGTCGAACAGGTGCTTGCAGTCGGCGTCGTTCACGGCGCACATCGGGAACGCGAGAACGCCTTCGCGCTCCATCGCTTTGAGTCTGATGATGCCGGTCGTCGTTTCCTCGCAGCCGCCCCACACATCGGCCGCGAGATCCTTTCTTTTCCCGTGCAGCATAGACACGAGATCGCCTCCGTCGTCTATGACGATATTCGGCCTGTGCGACAGGCACATTTCTATATGCCGTTCATATTCCTCTTCCGTCGCTCCGTGATACGCGAAGACGCTCACGCCGCTTTCCGCGAGCGCGGCCGCGACGTCATCCTGCGTGGACAGGACGTTTGAGCCGGTCGCGCGCAGGTCGGCGCCTCCCGCGGCGAGCACGAGGCAGAGGTATGCCGTCTTCGCTTCCATGTGGATGGAAAGCGATATTTTAACCCCTTCGAACGGTCTTGTTTCTCTGAATTCTTTTTCTATGCCGTTAAGGAGCGGCATGTAATGTCTGACCCAGTCGATCTTTTCGCGGCCCGACGGGGCGAGAGACATATCGCGAACTTCATATTCCCGCATTGATTCCTCCAAAATGACAGAGGCGCCCGGCCGGACGCCCCCGCGCTTTTCTATTCTACTGTTACCGACTTCGCCAGGTTTTTCGGCTTGTCGATATCGCAGCCTCTGTATTTGGCCACATAATACGCGAACAGCTGCAGCGGCACCACTGTCAGGAGCGGCGTCAGTTCGTCCGGGCAGTCAGGTATGGTTATCATCTCGTCGGCGAGGTTTTCTATGAGCTCGCAGCCTTCCCTGGCCACCGCTATGACATAGGCGCCGCGCGCCTGGACCTCTTCAATGTTCGACCCCATCTTTTCTATGAGTGCGCTCTGTGTCGCGAGTGCGATGAACACTGTGCCGTTCTCAACGAGGGCGATCGTCCCGTGCTTCAGTTCGCCCGCCGCTATCGCGAATGAATTTATGTATGAGATTTCCTTCAGTTTGAGCGATCCCTCCAGCGATACGGCTGAATCCGGCCCGCGGCCGATGAAGAACATATCATTCTCCCTGTGGAACTTTTCAGCGGCCAGACTGATCTTCTTTTCCTGATCGAATATCTTATCGAGTTTTCCTGGTATGAGCAGCAGTTCATCTATCATCTTGTGATAATATCCATCTGTCACTGTCCCTTTCGCCTTCGCGAGATAGAGCGCGATCAGATACATGCAGACGAGCTGCGTCGTATACGCCTTTGTAGACGCTACCGCAATCTCGGGACCGGCCCATGTATAGAACACGTCGTCCGATTCGCGCGCTACGGAGCTTCCTATCACGTTCACGACCGAAAGCACGCGCGCACCCTTCCTCTTCGCGAGCCTCAGGGCCTGCAGTGTGTCCTGCGTCTCGCCGGACTGGCTGATCGCGATGAACAGCGTCTTTTCGTCAACGAGCGGATCTCTGTATCTGAATTCCGACGCGACATCTGTCTCGACTGTGATCTTCGCCATTTTTTCAATGGCGTATTTGCCGACAAGACCGGCGTGGTACGCCGTGCCGCAGGCGACGATATATATCTTGTCGATATTATCGATGTCTTCCTTCGTCAGGCTGATGCCGTCGAGCTTTATTTCCCCGTTCTCGTCGAGCCTGCGCTTTATCGTTTCTTCTATTCCCTTAGGCTGCTCCATGATCTCCTTCATCATGAAGTGCTCGTATCCGCCTTTTTCCGCGGCATTGATATCCCACGTGACGTTGTATACGTCCTTGTGGATCTCATTCCCGTCGACATCGTAGATCTTTATGGCGTCCTTTGTCATGATGACGATCTGCTCATTGTCGATGAAGTACGCGCGGCGCGAATGCTTCAGGAACGCCGGTATGTCAGACGCGAGGAAATTGCAGCCGTCTCCGACTCCCGCGACGAGCGGCGTATCCTTCCTGACCGCGGCGATCTTGTCAGGCTCCTTCGAGCAGACAGCCACGATCGTGTACGTCCCGCGTATTTCCTTGACGACTTTTGAGAACGCTTCTCTGAGGTCCCCGCATTCGTCGTAATAAAGCCCGAGCAGATGCGCCACGGCTTCTGTGTCCGTGTCGGACTTGAATACGACGCCATGATCTCTAATGAGTCTTTCTTTTATCTCGGCGTAGTTTTCGATTATGCCGTTATGCACTATCGCGACGGTGTTATCGCCGTTGCAGTGCGGATGAGCATTGCTGTCCGACGGCACGCCGTGCGTGGCCCATCTCGTGTGCCCTATGCCGATATTGCTTTCAAAGTCTTTGTCTTTGATGATGGCCTCGAGGTTGCTCAGCCCGCCGACTTTTTTCCTTACTTCCAGTTTCCCGTCTTTCACCAATGCGATGCCTGAAGAGTCGTAGCCTCTGTATTCGAGATTACGGAGCCCCTCAACGATTATTTCCTTCGCATTGCTGCTGCTTCCTGCGTATCCAACGATCCCGCACATTGCAATTCCCTCCTTGTCACCCAAATTTTTCGCTGATGAACGCGGCGAGGTCTCTCGCCATGCCGGCGATCCTGTCTTCTTCCTCGCCTTCGAGCATGACGCGCACAAGCGGCTCAGTGCCCGACGGCCTGATCAGTACGCGGCCCTTTCCGTTCATCTCATCTTCAAGTTTATTTATCTTTTCCTGCGTCTCTTCGTCCTGTTTGTACGCTTCCTTGTTTTCATTCTTTACTTTCGCGTTCACGAGCACCTGAGGATATATCGGTACTTCGTCAGCGAGTTCGGACGGCTTCGCGCCGCTCCCGAGCACCGCTTTGAGCAGCTGCAGCGATGACAGGATGCCGTCGCCCGTCGTCGTTTTGTCCTTGAATATCATATGGCCCGACTGCTCTCCCCCGAGCGTGGACCCTGTCTTCAGCATGCTTTCCAGCACATATCTGTCGCCTACGGCCGTGACTTCAGTGCAGCAGCCGATCTTATCGAGATATTTGTGAAGTCCGAGGTTGCTCATGACTGTGACCGTCACGCGACCGTCCGGCAGACGGTCTTCTTCTTTCATCATGCCGGCGCATATGCACATTATCTTGTCACCGTCTATCACTCTCCCTCGCTCGTCCACGGCAATGAGTCTGTCCGCGTCTCCGTCGAACGCCATGCCCATGAACGCGCCGTTATCGACGACAGCGCACTGGAGCTTTTCCGGGTGCGTCGAGCCGATACCGTCATTTATGTTCACGCCGTTAGGAGTGTCGCCTATCGTCACGACCCTCGCTCCGAGCTTTCTGTATACCTCGCCGGCGATCTTGTATGCCGCCCCGTTCGCGCAGTCAAGTACGATCTTAAGGCCGCTGAGGTCGAGCCCTTCCGCCGATTCGACGAGAAAACGCTCGTAGACGCTTACCGCGTCCGTCTCCGCCTTCAGCTTCTTCCCGAGCATGTCTCCTGTCGCGTTGAGCTCGAGGTCGAGATTTTTCATCAGTATGTCCTGGATCTCATCTTCTATGGAATCGTCCAGCTTATATCCTTCACTGTTGAAAAATTTTATCCCGTTGTATTCGAACGGATTGTGCGACGCCGAGATGACAACGCCCGCCGTGCAGTGGAAATACCTTACGAGGTACGCGACGGCCGGTGTCGGCACGATGCTGACATCTATCACATTTCCGCCTATCGCGAGCACGCCCGCCGTCAATGCGGATTTCAGCATGTCGCGGGATATCCTCGTATCCGTTCCTATCAATATTACGGGCCGCGCCGTGTCTCTGCTGAGGACATGCGTGGCCGCTTTCCCGAGGTTCAGCGCGAACCCCGGCGTCAGTTCAGTGTTCGCA
>JAZAUJ010000043.1:0-7457 GCA_036342375.1 Anaerovoracaceae bacterium
GAACCACCAGCCCGGCCCTGAGCCACCGGCCCGGCCCCGGCTCACTTAAATCTCCGTGATCTCTTCGTGCATCATGATCTGTCTCTTTGCGAGTTCCTCAAACACGTCCTCCGGATCGAAAGCGTGTTCCGGTATCAATAGCCCGGTATCTTTTACTCTGCCCTGCGCGATCAGCTGCGTCGCTATGGACAGCGGGATGCCGACGTTCCTTGTGTAGGCGCGGAGCTTTTCCCAGCCCGGCACACTGCCGTCCGACTTCGGGTGCGTGTGCGTGACAATGTGGCGGTACGCCTTGCCGCCCTTCGTTCCGGTCACTTCTATATGCAGCGCGTATCCGTAAAGCTCTGTTTCCGTGCCTTCGCGGCTGTTGAGAAGGTACTCGGCAATGCAGTCCATGACGCCGATCTCTTTTCCATTTACATTGACGGAATCGTTTCTCAGGATGCCCCAGTCATAAAGCGCGCGGACGAGTTGCATGTTTTTCGGCGGCCATGTTCCCCTCGTCTCGATAAGGCGCACGCCCTTGTCCTTCAGAGCTTCCGCGAGCGTCACAGTTTCTGAATGCGGAATGATATACTGCGTGCCCGTTCCGAACGGTTCCGGCAGTCTGATCTCGCGCGGTCTCGCGAATGGCGGCACCTGAATGAACTTTCCGTCCTCGAAAACAGTCCTGGTCGGAAGATCCGGGTCGTATTCGTACATCGTGGTCGCGGCGATCGCCTTCGAGAATGCGAACGGCCGGTAGGCGCCGTGGCTGACCCTTACAGTATCGACAGTGTCGAGCTGATTGGCAGCGTGCATTGCCATCATCTGCGTTGTGCCCGGCGTCATGCCGAACCCCGGCACGCAGACAGTCCCGTTCTCCCTGAACTTCGCGGCATACTGATTCTCTTCGCCGAATCCGTTGAGATTGACGCCGCTGCATCCGGCATCAGCAATGCACGATGTGCTGAGTCCGTTGAGCGCGATGGTCGTGCCGTCCATGACAATGTCATACCCTTTCATCTGTTCTACCGTCGCGTCATGATCCGTAACGTCCGTCTTTACAAAATCGCAGCGAGGATCATCGAGCCATTCCACTACTTCCCGTCCCGCTTTTTCGTCGAAATCCGCGATCGTGATCGTGTCGAAATCCGAAAACTGCACGAGATCGAGCGCCGCCTCGCGGCAGATTTTTCCCGCGCCGCCGAGACAAAATACCTTCATTGTCTGTACCTCCTTAATACAGTGCTGACTTTATTTTCCGCGGCAATGCGCCGCCGGCCGGATTTTCTTTTTCCGGCCACGCCCGTATATTAGTTTATCGGCGGGCGGATGTTAATACGGTTTACTGTAATTTGACCGTGAATTTACATTGCGCGAGGGCATGCCGCGCCCGCTCCCGTCATTTTACTTAGAATTTACGGGGCATTAATTGCCGCTTCATATTGCCGCGCTAAAATCTCATTGAAAAAATATGAAGAAGGGGGATTACTATGCTTAGACTTGAGAATATAGCCAAATCGTTTGACGGCAGGACCGTCCTTCACGACATCAGTGCGGATTTCAGTGACGGCGAGATCATATCGGTCCTGGGGCCGTCGGGATGCGGGAAGACGACATTGCTGAATCTGATATTGGGGATCATCCCCGCTGACAGCGGCAGGATAGTATTTGACGGTGTAGATATGACAAATGTGCCGATGGAACAGCGCGGTTTTAATATCGTGTTCCAGGATTACGGGCTTTTCCCGAACCTGAACGCGTATCAGAATATTATTTACGGGCTGAAGAACAAGCCCGGTTTATCTACAAAAGAGGAAGTCGATTCGCTTATCGAGCTGCTCGACTTAAGCGAGCATCTTGACAAGAGCATCGATCAGCTGTCCGGCGGGCAGAAGCAGAGAGTCGCTCTCGCGAGGACGCTCGTCATGAAGCCGAAAGTGCTGCTGCTCGATGAGCCGCTCAGCGCGCTTGACGGAATAATAAAGGAATCTATCAAATCAAGGATCAAAACTATAGCCAAGACATACAACCTCACGACGATCATCGTCACGCATGACCCTGAAGAGGCGCTGACACTTTCGGACAGGGTGATCATCATCAATGAGGGATCGATAGCGCAGTTCGGGACTCCGCAGGATATTATCAGGAACCCGGGAAACAGCTTCATTGACAGATTCATCATTGATCAGCTTGAGATCAAGAAGCAGAATATCCGTTCACTGTTCAACAGGCCGGGCGAGCTCGAACTCGTTCCGGATGCCGTATAGCCGAGTGAGGTAAGTCGTATCTATGGTTAGGGAGAACAAAGAAGTCAGGGTGATTTTCGGGATCACCATGGTTATATTCGGCCTTTTTCTTATCATTCCGATGTGCTTCATCATCCGCGAATCGTTCAGCGGAGATGCGGGCACCGGGCTCATGTATTACAGGAACATCTTCGGCGATCTGGGCATCGGGAAAGTACTTTGGAACAGCGTTTCGGTGTCATTGCTGAGCGCGGCCATCACGACGGTACTCGCTTTCTGCATGGCGTATACGCTGAATTTCACTAAGGTGAACAAAGGATACAAGAGATTCATATACGTGATTTCATGTCTGCCGATGTTCCTGCCGACGGTGACATACGGTTTCGCTATTATCTACGCGCTCGGCAAGCAGGGTCTTATCACAAAGCTGTTCGGCGGGAAGCAGTTCTTCGATATCTACGGATTCCCCGGAATGATGATAGGATTCATAATCTACACGCTTCCTGTAGCATTCGTACTCATCAATAACACAATGAAGTACATCGACAAAAAGTACCTCGTCATTTCGAGGACGCTCGGTGATAACAGCCTGAGGAGTTTCTACACCGCGATCTTAAGACCGCTGTCCGGCACGCTCGCCGCTTCGGCGATACAGTGCTTCTTCCTCAGTTTCACGGATTACGGTATCCCGATCGCCGTGGGAGGAAAGACGGAAGTGATCGCGACGGCTCTGTACAAGCAGATGCTCGGATCGATACCGGATTTCAACAACGGGTCCGCGATAGCGATCATGATGCTCCTGCCTTCGATCATCAGCATCGCGCTGCTGACGTGGGTGGACCGCTTCAATGTGCGGTACAAGTCGGTATCGGAGATAGACCTGAGAGACAGCAGAGCGAGAGACGCGGGATGGGGCATTGCTTCGGGAGTGATCTCACTGTTCGTGATCGGCATGTTCGCGACGATACTGGTCCTGCCGTTCGTGGACAGCTGGCCTTACAGCCTGGACTTCACATTCCAGCATTTCAGCGATGTATTCGCAGACAGTGAACTGACGGGAGTATATACCAACTCGATATTCGTGGCGTTCATGGTAGCGGCCATCGGGACACTGTTCGTATACGCCGCGGGGCTCGTCTCCATAAGGAGCAACATGGCGAAAGGCGCGCGGAAAGTGATCGACGCGCTTCCGCTTATCACCAACACGATCCCCGGGATGGTGCTCGGCGTAGCTTACATGCTTCTGTTTTCGGGGACGACGCTGCAGAACACATTCGCCCTGATAATAATATGTACGATAATCCATTACTTCACGACCCCGTATCTCATGATGAAGGGCTCGCTTGAAAAAATGGACGCGACATGGGAGACGACGGCGAAACTCATGGGCGACAGCTGGACAAAGACAGTCCTGCACATCATCACACCTAACGCGGTCACAACGCTCGTGGAAGTGTTCAGTTACTACTTCGTCAATGCAATGGTAACGATCAGCGCGGTCGTATTCCTCGTAGGCGCGAGGACCATGCTGCTGACGATCAAGATCCAGGAACTTGAACATTACCAGCGTTATGATGATATATTTGTCCTTTCGATACTGATTCTCGTAACGAATCTGGTCGTAAAGGGTGTAGTTGAACTCATTATCAAAAGGAGAAGTGAAAAGGAGAACGGAAGATGGAAACAAGTTACGGAAGAAGCAGCCTGATGAAGAAAATCGTCATCGCGCTTGCTGTCGTGATCGCCTGCACGATGTGCCTCACGGGATGCGGCAGCAGCGGCGGCTCGAAGTCGGGAGACAGCGTGATCATTTACACCAATGCCGATGAAGAGGCTATGGATGTCATGAAAAAGACGCTCGACGACAACGGCTTCAAGGGCGAGTACGAGTTCAAGACATTCGGAACGTCCGAACTGGGCGGCAAGCTCATGGCTGAGGGCAGCGATATCGAGGCCGACATGATCGGAATGAGTTCGTTCTATGTGGACAGTTCTCAGGACAAGAACGACATGTTCACGAAGCTCGACAAGGAAAATGAAACGATAGACGAATTCCCGGATTACTATACGCCGTACCTCGCGAATCAGGGATCGCTCTTCTACAACACGGAAGAAGTCGAGAAGCAGGGACTCACTGTTCCGAAGTCTATAAAGGATCTCGCGAAATCTGAATACAAGGGGAAGATCTCGGTACCGGATATCTCCGGATCATCGACAGCGTGGCTCATGATCCAGGCATTGATAAGCACATACGGCGAAGACGAGACAAAGACGATCCTCAAGGGGATCTACGCGAACGCGGGAGACAACCTCGAAGATTCCGGCTCCGGCCCGATCAAGAAGGTACGTTCCGGTGAAGCTGCGATCGGATTCGGTCTCCGTCACCAGGCTATCAAGGATAAAGAAGAAGGCAAACCGATCGATTATATCGATCCGTCCGAAGGCGACTACACGCTGAACGAAGGTATCGCGATCATCGATCACGGCGACAAGGACAAGGTAAAGAAGGCTCAGGAAATGATGAACTGCATCATCTCGAAGGGCAGACCTGACCTCATGGAGTACTATCCGATAGCGCTCTATAAGGGCGAAAAGACGAACACCAAGTATGAGGCGCCGAATTCGAAAACGTACAAGGAGCCTCTGACAGTCGATCTTCTCAAAAAGCACATGAAACTTTCAGAGGAATGCAAATAGAAAAATACAGGAGCGGAAATGTACAGCAGAAACTATGACTCAAAAATAGAACTCGTCGTATTCGATACTGCCGGAACATTCTGCGACGGGCCGGGCGACCTGAGCGGCCGCTGGCCCATGGATGACGGGAAAGGCTGCAAGGCCCCCGTCATTCCGTTTTATGAACTGTTCCGCGAGGAAGGCATCGAATGCAGCTGGGAACTCATCAGAAAGCCGATGGGCACATACAAGCCGACGCATCTCAAAATGCTGCTCGACGAGCCGGAGATCTCGTCGCAGTGGGAGCAGAAATACGGAAGACACTGGGACGAAAAGGATTTTGAAAGACTCCTCGCCAGATTCCGGACGCTGCTCTCGGCATATATCGTCGACACCGACCTGGCGCGGCCGATAGACGGCGCGAAGGAGTGCATCGACAGGCTCAGGGCGGCCGGCATACTGGTCGGCTGCGACACTGGATATTTCGCGGCAGACGCGGAAGCGCTCGGCAGGGTGCTCGAGGAAGATTACGGCATGACCTTCGATGTTTCAAGCAATGCGGAGAAGGTCCCGGGCAGGCCTTCCCCGTTCATGATCTACGACTGCATGCGCCAGGCGTACGACATCACGAAAAAGGCCGTCCCGTGCGAATCCGTCGTCAAGGTAGACGACACCACGACGGGCATTATTTGCGGAAACAATGCGGGCGCATGGACTGTCGGCGTCTACGCTTCGGGGTCGAATGACTACGACGAACTCGCATTGTCGCAGCCCGACTTCCTCGTCCCGGACATCTCATATGTGCCGGATATCGTATTCACGCAGATAGAGCAGCGGCTCCGCGCGGGGGAGAAGCCGGGCGAAAGACTGAGAGGCAGAGCATGAACTATCCGAAGGTAAAAAGAAACATACTGCTGAATCCCGGCCCGGCGACTACGACCGATACGGTGAAATACGCCCAGGTCGTGCCGGATATCTGCCCGCGCGAAAAGGAATTCGGCGACATCATGAAGCAGCTCGGCGACGACCTCGTCGACATAGTCCACGGCGATCACAGCAAATACACCGCGGTCCTGTTCACGGGATCCGGCACCGTCAATATCGACGCGACGATCAGTTCGCTCGTCCCGGACGGCAAAAAGATCCTGATCGTAAATAACGGCTCGTACTCGGGCCGCGCGGCCGAGGTGGCGCGCTACTATCACATCGACCACGTTGATCTGAGGCTTCCGGTCACGGAGCCGGCGGACCCGGCGAAAGTCGAAGAGGCGCTCGCCGCAGACAGAGACATCGCTGTCGTGTATTGCTGCCACCACGAAACGGGCACGGGCGTGCTCAACGACATCCGGGCGATAGGCGCCGCCGCGCACAGGCACGGCTGCACCGCGATCGCGGACACGACGTCGTCATACGCCATGATCCCGATAGACATCGAACGCGACAATATGGATTTCATCATGGCTTCGGCCCAGAAAGGCCTCATGGCGATGACGGGACTGTCCTTTGTGATCGGGAATACTGCATTGATCGAGGAATCGAAAAACTACACTACTCGCTCATACTACACGAACCTCTATATGCAGTACAGTTTCATAAGGGATAAAGGCGAGATGCATTTCACGCCTCCCGTGCAGACGATCTACGCAGCAATGCAGGCGGTCCGGGAATATAAGGAGGTCGGCGAGGCCGCGAAGTGGGAAAGGCATCAGGCGGTCTGGCGCGCTATCGTAGACGGCGTAAATGACATGGGGCTCACGATGCTGATACCGGAGGACCTCCAGTCGAGGCTGGTCGTGGCGGTCCTTTATCCGCACGACACCAGATTCGACTTCGAAAAAGTGCACGATTACTGCTACAGCCACGGATTTACGATATATCCGGGCAAGGTCACCGACACGCCTACGTTCAGGCTCTGCAGCCTCGGCGCGATCTACCCCGAAGACATCGAAGATTTCTTCGTTGTCTTTAAGGAGGCTTTCGAGATCTGCGGCGTTAAAATGAAAACTGCCTGAGAGCCGGGGCGCGGCTGCCGGGCCGTGATCTGCCGGCCGATCGCGCCAACGGGCTGTGGGCCGCCGGTAATCAGGCTGCCGGGCCATGATCTGCCGGCCGATCGCATCATCGGAACGTGATCTGCCGGCAGCAATGTGAGAAAAGATGAAAAGAACTGTCGCCTGACATGGGAAACGTGAGGGTGACAGTTCTTTTTCCATTATTCGAGTCGGCACCCGGCCGCGGATTCCGGTTTCGGCTCGATTTGCGCCTGGTTTTCGCTCTTGGAAATAAATGGTTTTACAAGAGTGCGTTTTTTCGAAACGTGTGAACAAGATTTTCAACGATTGAGGTCCCTGAGCGGTCGCTCAGAGCAAAAAAATGCGAGTTAATCACCTCTAACAGGCTGGAAACGTTGAAAATCTTGTTCACCCTTCGCCGAAAAATCGGTCTTTGTAAAAAATCCGGGCCGGCCCGGCGCTGGAGATCCCGGATCCGGGCAAAACCAGGGCCGGCATCTGCCGTGAATTTATGACCGGGCCGGCAGCAATGCGAGAA
>JAZAUJ010000044.1:0-7311 GCA_036342375.1 Anaerovoracaceae bacterium
CCATGCCCATCATATCTTCCGGCATTTCCGTGACTTTCACTGTCCTGCGCTCCGAGTCGTTGTCGAACTCCTTCGCGACCACAGCGTCCACGGGCAGTATGATCTCTTTTCCGAGTTTTTCCGCTTCTTTCAGCAGTTCGCCCGTAAGGCCGACGCTCTCTTTATCGAGCAGCGATGTTCCGATCTCATATCCCTCTCCTTTGAGGAACGTATAGGCCATGCCGCCTCCGATAAGCAGCGAATCCACTTTCGGGAGCAGATTCTTTATCATCGGGATCTTGTCCGCGACTTTCGCTCCGCCGAGTATCGCTACGAACGGCCGTCTGGGGTCGTTCACCGCCTCGTCGAGATATTTTATTTCCTTTTCGATCAGGAAACCCGAGACCGCAGGCATGAAATCCGCGAGTCCCGCGGTCGAGCAGTGCGCCCTGTGCGCCGTGCCGAACGCGTCGTTCACGAATATTTCTCCCAGTGAAGCGAGCTCCTTCGTGAATGCCGGGTCGTTCTTCGTTTCTTCAGCTCTGTAACGCGTATTTTCAAGGAGTATAATGTCGCCGTCCTTCATCGCATCGACATCGGCTTTCACTTTGTCGTCAACGACATTGTCGGACTGCGAAAATTTCACATTGCATCCTAACAGTTCCGCGAGGCGCGCGGCTACGGGCGCAAGCGTGAATTCCGGCTTCGGCTCACCCTTCGGGCGCCCCATGTGGGACATGAGGATGATCCTGGCGTTGTGATCCTTAAGATACTGTATGGTCGGCATTGCCGCCTTTATACGCGTGTCGTCGTGTATTTCTCCGTCCTGCATAGGCACGTTAAAATCACATCTGACGAGGCACTTCTTCCCGCCGACATCTATGTCTCTGACTGTTTTTTTCATTTCAGACTCCGTTCACCTTATTTATTATCCTGTTCGCACATGTACTTCGCGAGATCGAGCGTCTTGTTCGCGTATCCGAACTCGTTATCATAGAACATGACTAATTTGAACATGTTGTCTGTGAGCTGTATGCCCATCTTCGAATCGAAGATCGACGTATGCGGGTCGCCGAGGAAATCGCTCGATACGACTTCGTCGTCAACATACTCGATGACGCCCTTCATCGATCCTTCGGAAGCTTCCTTTATCTTCGCGCAGATCTCGTCATATGTCGTCGGCTTCTTCGTTACGACATTGAGGTCTACGAGCGAAACGTCCGCCAGCGGTACTCTGTACGAAAGGCCTGTCATCTTGCCCTGGAGCTCAGGGATGACCTTGCCGACAGCCTTCGCGGCGCCCGTCGTCGTCGGGATGATGTTGTTGACTCCGCAGCGGCCTCTTCTCCAGTCCTTGTTCGAACGTCCGTCTATAACGAGCTGCTTCGCTGTCAGCGCGTGGATAGTCGACATGAGTCCGCTCTCGATGCCCCAGTTGTCATTTACGACTTTCGATACAGGCGCGAGGCAGTTTGTCGTGCAGGACGCGTTCGATACGATCTTGTATTCCGGCTTGTATTTGTCCTGGTTCACGCCCATGACGAATGTCGGCGTATCGTCCTTTGCCGGCGCCGATATAACGACCTTTTTAGCACCGGCGTCAAGATGAGCCTGCGCTTTCTCCGAGCTCGTGTACGCACCCGTTCCGTCTATTACATACTCGGCTCCGCAGTCGCCCCACGGGATATCCTTCGCATCTCCCTCGAAGAATACGGGGATCTTCTTCCCGTCTATCACGATGCCCTTGTCGTAAGTGCCGACCTCTGTCGGGTACTTCCCGAATGTCGAATCCCACTGCACCATATAGCGCATGTAATCGTAATCCGAATTACGGTAGTTTATGCCGCACAGTTCGACATCCGGATCCGCCATCGCTATACGCACAAGGCACCTGCTGATCCTTCCAAATCCATTCAATCCTATTTTTACTGCCATTGTCCAAACGCCTCCTTCGCGTTATTCAAGTAGCTATGTGAAACAAAATGTTATCTGGCTGAGTTATGTTTTCTTCCCGAAGAAGCGGCAATGCCCGCTTCCTCTCTGTATTTCGCGACTGTCCTCCGCGAGATCAGCAGACCTTCTTCATTCAGCATCTCGGCGATCCTGCGGTCGCTGAGCGGTCTTTCGCTGTCTTCCGAAGCAATGATCTCTCTTATCCTGGCCTTTATGCTCTCGCTGGAGATGCCGCGCCCCGAGGCGTCTGTCACCCCGCCCGAGAAAAAGTATCTGAACGGGAACACGCCTCTTTCTGTCTGCATATATTTTGAATTCGCCGCGCGGCTCACTGTCGAAACGGAAACTCCCAGTTTCTCCGCCGCGGCTTTCATCGTGAGCGGCTTCATCCGGCTCACGCCGCCCTCAAAGAATCCGCTCTGATATCTCACGATACAGTTCGCGAGATCCGTGATCATCTCGCGCCTGCGCTCTATGGCCTCAAGCAGGCGCGCGGCCGACTCTATCCTGTCGTTCAGGTATTCGACGACTTCGGCCTCGCCTTCCGCTTTCGCCCTGTCAAGCAGTTTCAGGTAGTACGAGCTGATCCTGAGTTCCGGGATCCCTTCGTCGACGGCGCTGATCTCGGGCTGATCCGGACGTCCTTCGATGCTGACATCCGGGATAGTATACGCGATCTCGCCTCCTCCCGCGAAACCGGCCGCGGGCGACGTCTCAAGCGTCCTGATGAGATCCATCATCTCGTCTATCTCTTCCCGCGTCCTGCCCATCGCCCGGGCAGCTCCGTCCAGGTCGCCTTTTATTATCCTGTCCGCCTGGCCGCGCAGCAGCCTTTCATAATCATCAGCGTCTGTATCGCCGCGCCTCCTGATCTGCAGCAGCAGACATTCCACTCTGTCCCCTGCGCAGACCCCGGGCGGGTCGAAATTCCTGATGATCCCGATCTCGCGCATTGCTTCTTCTTCTGAGATACCGAGAGCGTCCGCTATCTCCCGCGCGTCCATTTTCATGATGCCGTCTTCCCCGAGCGTTTCGATTATGTACTCTCCGATACGCTTGTGCGTGGCATCCTGGTCTGTAAAGCGCAGCTGCATGAGAAGGCTTTCCCTCAGTGTCTCGCCTTCCGTCGCGAGCGCAAGATAATCGCGCCGTTCGGGATCCTCCCCTCCCGGCATCGATTCGTCGCCGTCCCCGTAGCTTTCTTCTTCGGCGATCTCGCGCGCAAGAGCCTGAAGATCGGCCTGCCTTTCTCCGCGCGGTCCGCCCGCTTCGAGCACGGGATTTTCGCAGAGTTCGTTCTTTATACGTAAATCCAGCTCCTGCCGGCCCATCTGCAGTATCTCAAGCGATCCGATCACAGAAGGCGCGAGAGCGGGTCTTTGCGACAGTTCCGTATTGAGTTCGTTCCCTGCTGTTATATCCATTTGATCAGGTGCATTGTATAAGCGGAGGCTGCCGCTTGCCGGCGCCCCCGCCATATCCTTATGCTATTTCAGTACGCCTATTACCTCTATTTCGCAGAGCGCGCCCGCCGGAAGATCCTTTGCGGATATGCATGTCCTGGCCGGCTTGCCTGTGAAGTACTTCGCATATATCTCGTTGAACGCATTGAAATCAGCAATGTCAGCGAGATAGCACGTTGTCTTTATCACGTCTTCATATCCGAGACCGTTCGCCTCGAGAAGGCCGCCTACATTTTTGCAGGCCTGTTCCGTCTGGCCCTGGATCCCGCCTTCGGCCATTTTCCCTGTTTCAGGTACGAGGCCCGCCTGGCCCGCGCAATACAGGAATCCATTAGCCGAAATGGCCTGAGAATAAGGGCCTATCGCGCCCGGTGCCTTCGTTGTGGATGTTACTTTCATCTTTGAACTCCTTTCTGTTCTGAAAAGGTGTGAACTGCATTGATCGCTAATTACATATTAACACACCGGGCATCAATATTCCATGCCCGCCCGGCACTTTAAGGCCGGAACTGCTGATCCTTTCCGCGCCGGCCGCGTCATTCCATTCCGGGGTATCCGAGCTGCCTGAGAGCCTCGAACATTATGATATTCGCGGAGTTCGCGAGATTGAGAGAGCGGAGTTTCGTATTCTGGCTCATCGGTATCCTGATCGCGCGGTCTTCATGCTCCCTGATGAACCCGCGCGGGAGCCCGGCCGTCTCGCGCCCGAGCAGTATCATGTCCTCATCCCTGTACTCGACTTCGTTATAGTATGTGCCGCCCTTCGTCGTCGCGAGCCACATCCTGCGGCCTTCGAACTCCCGCATAAAATCATCAAGGCTTTCGTGCATTGATACATCGACATATTTCCAGTAGTCGAGCCCCGCGCGCCGGAGGCTTTTGTCATCCGTCCTGAAACCGAGCGGCTTCACGAGATGGAGTCTGCTGTTCGTGATCGCGCACGATCGGGCGATGTTGCCCGTGTTCGGCGGGATCTCGGGTTCAACGAGTACGATATGGAGCGCCATGTATATACCTCTCTTTCCGTGTCTATAATAGTAAAAATTCGCCGGCATATAAAGACAAACACAAGAAAATAATGTATAATTTGAGCGTTATTATATTTCTCAGACGAAGGGAGAATGTTATGAACGAAATCAGGATCGGTCTGCTCGGATTCGGAAATGTGGGATCCGGCACATATGATACGTTGGAAATGAATAAAGAAAAAATAAAAAAGGAGACCGGGCTCACCTTCACTGTGAAAAAAGCGCTCGTGCGCGACCCTTCAAAACCGAGAAGAACAGACGCGCCCGCGGAGATTTTTACGAAAGACCCTTCGGACGTCATCGGAAATCCCGACATCGATATCGTCTGCGAGGTCCTGGGCGGGATCGAGCCGTCGACGCAGTACATGCTTGACGCGATGAACGCGGGCCAGCACGTCGTTTCGGCGAACAAGGCGGCTCTCGCAAACAGCTTTGAAAAACTCGCAGACGCTGCTAAGAAAAATAACGTGCAGTTAAGGATAGAAGCATCCGTAGGCGGCGGCATCCCGGTGCTGTCCGCCATAACGTCCGTCCTCGGCGCGAATGACTTTTCGCATGTGATGGGCATCTGCAACGGGACTACGAACTATATACTCACAAAGATGACAGACGAGGGCCTCGAATACGCCGACGTGCTGAAAGACGCCCAGGAGAAGGGATTCGCCGAGGCGGATCCGACAGCGGACGTCGAAGGGCTCGATGTCGCGAACAAGCTGTCCATCCTTATCGCT
The DNA here is from genome assembly GCA_036342375.1 of Anaerovoracaceae bacterium. Lineage (GTDB taxonomy): Bacteria > Bacillota > Clostridia > Peptostreptococcales > Anaerovoracaceae > JALCRY01. The sequence goes on from JAZAUJ010000044.1 coordinate 5,155, forward strand.
CTCTGCTTCGGCGAGTACGTGCACCCCTCGAAAATACCTACAGAAGGCATCACGGGGATCACAAAGGACATGATCGAAGACGCAAGATCAAGGCATTGCCGTATAAAACTCATCGGCGAAGCTGAAAAAGATGAAAACGGCAGGCTCTCATACAGCGTAAAGCCGAAGGAGATCCCGGACAGCCACCCGCTCGCGGGCGTCAGCAATGAATTCAACGCGATATTCCTCACCGGCAATGCTGTGGACGACCTTATGTTTTACGGCAAGGGCGCGGGCCCGCTCCCGACGGGAAGCGCCTGCGCGGGAGATATCCTCGAGATCGGAAAAATGATGAAACTTCTTGATGAGAACAAATAAACGGAGGCATTTTAATGAGCTTGTACAGTGAATGGGACAAACTGATTTCCAATCAGACAAACGAATCCATCGACGATTTCTGGGCGGAGTACTGCGACGGCGAGCAGAAGATATACAGCGACTATCTCGACAGCTTCATCGCCGGCGAAACGGTCCTCAGCGGAAAGATCGGAGAACTCGCCGAAAAGTACGAAGTGCGCCCGGTCATTTTCATGGGTTTCCTCGCCGGCGCCCAGCAGAGCGTGAAGGAACCTTTTGAGATCAAAGACCTGGATGCCGATTCGGAATTCAGCCTTGAATTCGATATCGAGCGCCTGTTCTTCAATATGCTTAAAGCGGACGCGCAGCACCTGTACGGGCTCGAGCAGTGGGAACAGATCCTCGGCGAAGAAAAAATGAAAGAGATCGCCAGGGATTATAAGCGCTCAAAAACGGTCGTGAAGAAAAAGAGGCCGGGCCGCAATGACCCGTGCTGGTGCGGCAGCGGCAAGAAATACAAGCACTGCCACATGAGAAGCGACGAGGAAGAAGACCGCAGGAACGGGATGTAAAGCGGTCCGGAGCGGTCCGCGGAGCAGCCGTGCCGTCGCCCGATCCATCGGCAGTATACCGAATGCGGATCTCGCCTCATAATAGCCTCGACACTCCAAATCAAAAAAAGCCCGAAGGTTTTCACCCTTCGGGCTCGTTATTTTCCAAAGACTATCTCTTATTCGATTTTCTCCAGATCCTCTGCTCTTCGGCCGCTTTGATCAGTTCGTCCCTGAAATCAGGATGCGCGATGGAGATCAGAGCTTCGGCGCGCTGCCATGTCGTCTGGCCGGAGAGGTTCGCTACTCCGTATTCTGTGACCATGTACGGCGCCTGCGTGCGCGGCGTCGTGATGACGTCGCCTCCTGTGAACTTCGCCTTGATGTTCGAGTGACGCACGCCCTGCTTGTCCACGCGGGACGAAGGGAGGGCGAGGAACGCCTTGCCGTTCGGGTTCATGAATGCGCCCGTGACGAAGTCGAGCTGGCCGCCTGTTCCGCTGATCTGGCGCGTGCCGGCTGTCTCGGAGCAGACCTGTCCGTAAAGATCGACGGCGATGCATCCGTTTATCGAGATGAAATTATCGAGCTGCGCGACAGTGCGCACGTCATTGACGTAGGCCATCGGCGCGGACAGGATGTCCTGGTTGTGGTCGAGGAAGCGGTACAGATCGTGCGTGCCGCTGCAGATCGAGAACACGCCCTTGTTGCGGTTGAGCGTCTTCTTTTTATTCGTGATCTTGCCTGCCAGATAGAGGTCGAGGTAGCCGTCGCTCATGAGTTCGGTGTGCATCGCGAGATCTTTGAGGTCGGAGTCCGCGATCAGAGAGCCCAGAGCGTTCGGCATGCCGCCGATGCCGAGCTGGAGCGTCATTCCGTCCACGAGATAAGGGAAGATATTCTGAGCGATCTGCCTGTCCAGGTCCGAGGCCGTCGGCTTCGGCGATTCCGGGATGGGTTCGGAGCGCTCTACGATATAGTCAACATCGTCGATATTGATGTGATCGTCGGCAAGGCCGTAGACCACCGGCATATCTTCGCACACTTCGACAATGACAGTTTTCGCCGCATTGATGAGAGCCTGCGTGCAGCAGTTCACGATGCCGTAGCTGAAATTCCCGTGGCTGTCCATCGGCGCGACAGTGATCATCGCGACATCGACCGGCGCGAGGCCTTTGTTGTAGTAAGCCGCGCAGTCGCGGAACAGCATCGGTTCGTGATAGGCCATGTGCCTGTCGAGATATTTCCTGTCGAGTCCCGAGCAGTGCCA
>JAZAUJ010000045.1:0-7196 GCA_036342375.1 Anaerovoracaceae bacterium
TCGCCCGGCGTGCCGTAGCTCGTTATCCGCGGCGAATACGGGAAATTTTCGTGCAGCAATGCCAGTATCCTGATAAGTTCGTCCGTCGGGATCGTGAGCGCGTCTCCGTCCGCGAGGAATATCTTCGCGATATCGCGCCCGTATGTATTCGCGACCCATTCGACGTCGCTCTTTATTTCGTCGAACGTCCTGATCCTGAATTTCTTGTCTTTGTACATCGAACAGAACGTGCATGAGTTGTTCGAACATCCTATCGTCACCTGGAGGATGAAACTGCGCGCCTCGCTCGGCGGGCGGTACACCATCCCTTCGTATTGCATTGCCATCAATAATCCTTTCTTTTGTACGTCTCCGCGCGGTATAATATTCGCATGGAGAAGAAGTTTTCACAGCGTGTATATGAAATAGTTGAGCGGATCCCGTACGGCAAAGTCGTCTCGTACGGCCAGATCGCTCAGATGATCGGCGCTCCCGGCTCGGCGCGCCAGGTCGGCTGGGCCATGAGGCACTGTCCGGACGAACTCCCGTGGCAGCGCGTCATCAGAAATGACGGCACCGTCGCGGGCGGCGCCTGCGCCGAAGACCGGCGCGAGATGCTCCTGGACGAAGGCGTGCCGGTGCTGCCGGACGGGCGCATCGATATAGAAGCGTGCCGCTGGGACGGCCGCGGCTGAGCGCCTCCGCGTCAGTACAGCATCGACTTGTCTTCGCCGATCGCCTGCATCCCGTCAATAATGTATTTTCTTCCGTGTTCGTCTCTCACATACCCGTACGCTTCGCCGAATACGATGTAATAATCTATATTCACGACGCCGCCGTGCATAACGGTCGGCGCTGTCCCGCGCACTTCGAAACGCACATCGACCATATCGTGCTCATCGCACACCGTCCAGACAGCGCCCGACTTCAGTTCTCGCGCCAGTTCGCGCGTCGGCCTGTCGCGCTCGAATGTCACCGGCGGCAGCAGGCTCTGCTCGCCCGCGAGCCATATAAGATTCTCATTGTATCTGTACGGATCGACCGACTGGTTCGCGGTCAGATTCAATGCGAAGTATCTCTTTTCATCCGGCGCGTCTTCCCGCGCGCATCTTCCGAACGTCGTCATCCAGTCATAATGCATGCGTCTCGGATAAAACCCGCGGTGATCGTCAATGATCGCCGTCGTGTTTTCGCCGGCCGTGTAGACTCTGCCGTTGAGCCGGAGCGATCCCGTCACATTGAAAAAACATTTCTCAGTGCAGAGCGGCCTGTTCCTGCCGAACGGGATGCTCACGACGGACGGCGGCGATATGCGCCTCAATGAAAGTTCATACTCTATTGTGTCTCGCCCCGCCGCCCCGAATCCGAACGCGCTCTTCTCTTCTTTCTCGAGCTGCTTCCCGAAATCCTTTTCTTTCACGGAACCGGCTTCTCCGATATGGACGCCCTCTATCTCGCACGCGCCGCGGCCGAAATCGTTTTCGAACTTTATGAATCCGTCATCTGCGCGGGCGTATGTAACGCTGCCGTTCAGCAGGTTCTCCGCTATAGACACGTCAGTCTGAGGGATCATCGAACTCCATTTATATATCACGCCCCTGTTCCGGTCGAAAAACACGTTTAATATCATGCCGAACAGGCCCATGTCGGATCCGGCCGCGAGAAGCACCCCGTCGCCGAAATCGACTTCGACCGCCTCCCACAGCGTCAGTTTCTGTTTATTGAAAAGATCCGGCAAATGTGTCGGTCTACTGCAGCGCACGAGGTCCATGGTCTCGAATTCGCTGTCGAACGTGCCGAATACCGCGCGGCCGTTCTCATCGACAAGATCCTTCGGTGTCTCCTTCATCCTGCGCTCACTGCTGATATACGCTTTGTATCCTTCCATGCAATGCTCCTTTCAATCGCCGCTGCCGGTGCGCGGACCCGGCCGTGGTCTCGGGTCCGGATCACGGAGCGCCATGACCGCTGAGCCGATCGCCTATGCCGGTGCGAGGACCCGGTCGTGGTCCCGGGTCCGGATCACGGAGCGCCATGACCGCTGAGCCGATCGCCGCTGCCTGTGCGCGGACCCGGTCGTGGTCTCAGGTCCGGAACACGGAGCGCCATGACCTTTGTTCGGTGGTCTGTACTCAAGCCACACGTCACAAAACTGATCCGGCGCCCTGTGTACGGCCCCGCGCAGTTCCTGTACTTTATTATAACTCATAGTAGCCGGTACCGATACAGAAAATCGGATGCGGAGGGCGGATCGGGCGTCCCGGATATCGGGTGCCGGGTCCCGGGAGCGGTACCGGTGCAGATCTGTGTGGACTATTTCGCTTTTTTTGCGTGCGAGGCCACACAATTTACTGGCTTCCAGCGGTTGAGCATATGCTCAGAGCAGTTTTCGCTTCCATATTTTCCCTGGGAGCTCCGAAAACGTTGAAAAAGTCGGGGCCTCGCACGCATTTTTTTGAGAATAGTCCACACGATCGACGGCCTGCTGCCTCCTCCCAGCCCCGGGCGTGATCTGTCGCAGCCCGGTCACGGCCCAAGACTGGTCTGCCGCAGCCCGGGCCAGGTCCGTGCCTGATTTGTTGCGGCCGAGCCTGTTTCCGTCGTCAAGGCTTTTACATTGACAGCCATTTTCTGCATCGTGTGAACAAGATTTTCAACGATTGCGGGCGGTTAGAGATCACTAACTCGGCCTCGCGCATTGATTTGCCCGTTCGAGAGCCGATAAACGTTGAAAATCTTGATCACTCCTTTCGAAAAATCGAATCTTTGTAAAACCATATTCTGGTAAATTTGGCAGCGCCCAGTCCAGGACGTTTTCAGACATAGCCCCGAGCCGCTTCATGCGGCGATTCTGCCGCATCAATGCCCGGGCCCATGAAAAAAGCCAATGGATTCGGCGAGAGAGGATTTTTCGCGTCGGGCCTGCGCCCCCGGTCCCGGATCCTGTATTCCGCACCTGCGACCCGCCCCCTGCGGACCCGGTCCGAAGTACATATTATCCCGGTCCCCGCTCCGCGAACCTGACCCAAGGTACAAGCGCCCCGCCCCCCGCGGACCCGGCCCAGAGTTCAGGCGGCCACGATCCCCTTCACGCCCGGTCAGGAGTTCAGGCGGCCACGATCCCCTTCACGCCCGGTCAGGAGTTCAGGCGTTCCCGATCCCGACCCCGATCCCGGCGCCATCTTTGACTTGCCCTCTGTTTTATGCTATAGTTCTATCGTCTTAAATCTTAGCATGTTAGGAGAGATAAAGATGAAAAGAATAAAGACTCTTGAGACTCGCGATCTCTGCAAGAGCGCAAAAGACGGCGGCTGCGGCGAATGCCAGACATCGTGCCAGAGCGCCTGCAAGACAAGCTGCGGAGTCGCGAACCAGAAATGCGAAAAGGCCGACGCTGAAAAATAAGGCGGGCCCCGCGCAAATGCCGTCACAGAACGGCATTTATTTTTTTACGAAACAGGAGAGAGAAATTGGTCCATCAATATAAACTGAACGGATATAATATCGTGCTCGACACGTGCTCCGGCTCTGTGCATTCCGTCGACGATATCGCGTACGACGTCATCTCGCTTTACCGCCGGCGCCCTGATGACGAGATAGTAAAGACGGTCTGCGGGAAGTATGCGGGGATCAGCGAAAAGGACGCGCGCGAATGCATTGATGAGGTCCGCGGGCTCGAGGCCGACGGGAAATTGTTTTCGGAGAACGATTTCAGGCAGCTGGCCGGAGAACTGAAGAGCAGAAACGAAGGGATCATCAAGGCGCTGTGTCTGCATGTGTCGCACACGTGCAACCTCAACTGCGAATACTGCTTCGCGAGCCAGGGGAAATATCACGGCGAGCGCGCGCTGATGAGCGCGGAGGTCGCAAAGCGCGCCATTGATTTTCTTATAGAAAACAGCGGCGGAAGGCGGAATCTCGAAGTCGACTTTTTCGGCGGCGAACCGCTCATGAACTGGGATGTCTGCAAGGAAACCGTCCGGTACGCGCGCTCAGTAGAAAAAGAACACGGCAAGAATTTCAGGTTCACGCTCACCACGAACGGCATGCTCATTGACGACGATGTTATCGACTTCGCGAACCGCGAAATGAGCAACGTCGTGCTGAGCCTTGACGGGCGGAAGGAAGTGCACGACCGCACGCGCGTGGATTACGAGGGGAACGGCAGCTATGATGTTATCGTCCCGAAATTCAGGCGCCTTGTCCGGGCGCGCGGGAACAGGAACTATTACATTCGCGGAACATTCACGCACCTCAACACCGACTTCACGAACGACATATTCTCCATGGCGGATCTCGGTTTCACCGAACTCAGCATGGAACCGGTAGTCGCGGCGCCCGGCGACCCGCTCGCACTGACAGAGGAAGATATGCCTGTGCTGAAGCAGCAGTACGAGATACTCGCGAAAGAGATGCTCAAACGGGAGCGCGAAGGCCGCGGATTCACATTCTACCATTATATGATCGACCTGACCGGCGGGCCCTGCATCTACAAGCGCGTGTCCGGCTGCGGGTCCGGGACGAAATACATGGCCGTGACGCCCTGGGGCGACCTTTATCCGTGCCATCAGTTCGTCGGCGAGGCGGACTGCAGGCTCGGGGATATATGGAACGGCGTGACGCACCCTGAGCGGCAGGAGGAATTCCGCTCATGCAATGCGTATTCGCGCGATGAATGCAGCGACTGCTGGGCGCAGCTTTACTGTTCCGGCGGGTGCGCGGCGAACGCGTACCACGCGACGGGAAGCGTGTCCGGAGTATACGAGTACGGATGCGAACTGTTCAGAAAGCGCGTCGAATGCGCGATCATGATAAAAGCCGCGCTGGCGGAAGACGCGGCAGGCGGAGCGGAAGAACCGCGGGAGAATTGACAATGGATACCCCTGTCGCAGATTTCATCGACGGATATGAAAAGTCCGGAACTGTCAGAGCGCATATGCCGGGCCACAAAGGGCGCGGCAGCATTTTCGCGCCGTCGGATATCACGGAGATAGCGGGCGCCGATTCTCTTTACGATGCGGGCGGCATCATCCGAAGGAGCGAAGAGAACGCCGCTTCGCTGTTCGGGGCCGGCCGGACGTTCTACTCCGCCGGAGGTTCTTCTCAATGCCTTAAGGCCATGTGCCTTCTCGCGTGTATGGCGTCGGGAAGGGGCCCTGGCCGCCCTGTCATCGCGGCCGCGAGAAACGCGCACAGTTCATTTATCAGCGCGTCGATGCTCGCCGGCTTTGACATAGCATGGATCCCGCCGGAGGACGACGAATTTTCCGTATGCAGATGCACGGTCACTCCGGAGGGCCTCGCTGATTTTCTCCGCGGTTTCATCGATGAGAGAGGAAGCGCCCCCGCTGCCGTGCTCATCACATCGCCCGACTACCTCGGGAATATCGCCGACATCCGCGGGCTGGCTGAAGCTTCGCACAGCATTGATGTGCCGCTGATAGTCGATAACGCCCACGGGGCATATCTCAAATTCATGCCGGAAGACATGCATCCGATGACGCTCGGCGCCGACGCGTGCTGCGATTCCGCGCACAAAACGCTGCCCGTTCTCACAGGCGGGGCGTATCTGCACATTTCAGAGCGAGGGCCGGAAATATTCGAGTCAGGAGCGCCGGCCGCGCTCTCGTACTTCGGCTCGACAAGCCCGTCTTATCTTATACTGCGTTCGCTCGACGAAGTGAATCCGTATCTCGAAAACGGCATAAGAGATGACCTGCGGGCTGTCTCTGAACGGGTCGGGGAGATGAAAAGGACATGCGAGGACGCGGGGATCGTATTCACCGGCAGCGAGGAAATAAAAGTGACGGCGGACTGCCCGGCGTCCGGCCTTGGACCGGGGACGGATGCCGCTTCCGCTCTGCGCGCCCGCGGCGTGGAATGCGAGTTCGCGGACAGAGACTATGTTGTATTGATGTTCTCAGGGAGCAGCACGCCGGAAGATATAGAAAGGGCGGAGACTGCGCTTTCGGACATTGCCGCACGGGGATCAGGAAAAAGCCCCGCGGCGGCGCGTCCGGCGTTCAGACTGCCCGAAGTGAGATATCAGCCGCGCGAAACGCTGTATATGACATCGGAATACGCGGCGCTCGAAGAAGCCGCGGGCCGGGCGGCGTCAGGCGAAGACGTTTCATGCCCGCCGGCTGTTCCTCTGGCCGTCCGGGGCGAAGTCATAGACGAAAACATGATACGCGTCATGCGTTACTACGGTATAGAAAAAGTCAGCGTGCTGAAGGAGGGCGGGATATGCCGGTAAAGGCCGCGTTCATAATATTCCTTACGGCAATGCTCGCGTGCATTGCTTCGGGCCATTCGATGATAATAGCCCTCGCTGTCGGATTCGTATGTTTTTTCCTGGCCGCCTGCCGGCTCGACAGGACGCCGGGCGAGGTCGCAAGGATGGCGTGGCTCGGGGTCAGGACATCGCTAGTCGTCGTGGTGATAATGCTGCTCGTCGGCTGCATCACCGGCCTCTGGCGTTCCGCGGGCGTCATCGCGTATTTCGTATATTACGGCATGAAGATCATCACACCGCACCTGTTCATTCTCATCGCGTTCCTGCTCGCTGTCGTGCTGTCGTACGCGCTCGGGACGTCGTTCGGCGTCGCGGCCACGGCGGGAGTTATTTTTATCACGCTCGCGAAAAGCGGGAATGTGGATCTGCTTGTCACGGGAGGCGCGATCCTGTCGGGATGCTATTTCGGCGACCGCGGATCTCCGGTATCGTCGTCAGCCGCGCTCACCGCGAATATAACCGGGACTGACATGAACGGGAATGTGCGGGAAATGATGCGGTCGGCCGTGCTGCCGTTCTGCGCCTGCATCGCGATATACGGCGCGCTTTCATACATGAATCCCGTCACGGACGTGGACCCCGCTTTCATGAAGATGCTTTCGTCGGATTTCGTCCTGACTCCGTGGCTGCTGCTCCCCGCGGCGGTCGTGTTCATACTGCCTCTGTTCAAAGTGAATATCAACATCGTTATGACGGCATCCATCGTTGCGGGGTTCATAGAAACGATGGCGATCCAGGGCGCGTCATTCACGCAGACTGTTTCGTACATGATCGCCGGCTTCACCGCGGGCGACGCCGCGATGGGAGCCGTGATGAACGGCGGAGGTCTCGTATCAATGCTCGAGATCAGCGTCATCCTCGCGCTTTCCTGTTCGTACTCTGTCATACTGAAGTCGACCGGGATGCTGCGCGGCGCTCAGAA
>JAZAUJ010000046.1:0-7087 GCA_036342375.1 Anaerovoracaceae bacterium
AGGAATACTCGCGGATCTTTCCGACGGAAAGATACTTGCCAAAGCATCCTCCGGAAACGGACAGATACGCTACGGCGCGGACGTAATACACAGAATAGTAGAGCAGGAAAAAGAAGGCGGCATAGAATCCGACCAGTCTGAGCTCATCCAGAACGCGATAGAGTTCAACGAACTTGAAGCTGTCGAGGTCATGACACCGCGTGTGGATATAGTGGCCATAGATCTCGATCTTTCGATGGATGATATCGCAGCCGTATTCAGGGATACTGGGTTTTCGAGGGTGCCTGTCTATTCGGACAATATGGATTCCATACTCGGCGTTCTAAATCAGAAGGACTTCCACAACTATATCGTCGGCACGAACAGGACGATATCGGATTTTGTGAAGCCTGTCGTTTTTGTCGCGGAATCAATGAAGATAGCTCAGCTGCTTCGGAAAATGCAGGCGATGAAAACACATATGGCCATCGTTGTAGACGAATACGGCGGGACGGCCGGGCTCCTCACGATGGAAGATATCCTGGAGGAGATCGTAGGCGAGATATATGATGAACATGATGTTATAATGTCTCAGGAAGTGACTGAGCTGCAGAACGGCTCATACCGCGTGATATGCAGCGCGAGCCTCCAGAAAGTCTTCGACTATTTCGGGATAGACGACGAGATAGACGCGAATACCGTGAACGGATGGGTCGTGCTCTGTCTTGACAAACTGCCTGAAAAAGGCGACACGTTCGAGTACAGGAGCGGGAACAGGCTGTTCAGGGGCAGAGTTACGAAAGCGACTGAAAAGAAAGCGCTTGAAATAAATCTGGCGGTGGAACAGCTGCCGGACGAGGATGAAGAAGAATCACAGTCGGGAGGAACTGATAAATGAGTCTGATGGAAAAGATTTTCGGCGACCTGAATGAAAAAGAGGTAAAGAAGGTCGCCAGGATCGTTGATGAAATAGAAGCGTATGACGAGGATATGCAGGAGCTGACAGATGATGAACTGAAAGGGAAAACCGATGAGTTCAGAGACCGTCTGGATGACGGCGAAGATCTGGACGATCTGCTGCCCGAAGCATTCGCCGTAGCAAGGGAGGCGGCGTGGAGGGTGCTCGGGATGAAACCGTTCCGAGTGCAGCTCATGGGCGGCGTCGTCATGCATCAGGGGCGCATAGCCGAGATGAAGACAGGCGAAGGTAAAACGCTGGCTGCCACACTTCCTGTTTATCTGAACGCACTCGAGGGAAGAGGCGTGCATGTAGTCACGGTAAACGATTATCTGGCGAAGCGCGACATGGAATGGATGGGCAAGATCTATACGTTCCTCGGCCTCTCGGTCGGCTGCGTCATACACGACATTACGGAAGACGAACGCCGCGCCGCTTATCAGGCGGATATAACATACGGGACGAACAACGAGTTCGGCTTTGATTATCTTCGCGACAATATGGTGATATACAAAGAAGATATGATGCAGCGCGAACTCCATTACGCCATCGTAGACGAGGTCGACTCCATACTTATAGACGAAGCCAGGACGCCGCTCATCATAAGCGGCGCGGGCGACAAGAGCACAGAGCTTTACGCGAAGGCGGACAGATTCGTGCGCACGCTGCACGGCGGCATAAAGGACGAGAACGACCCCAAGGACGAACCGGACGACAAATACGGCGACTTCGTCATATTCGAAAAGGAAAAGCAGGTGGCGTTCACGGATGCCGGAATCAAAAAATGCGAGGAATTCTTCGGGATCGACAACTTCGGGGATCCTGAAAACATGGAGATAAACCATCACTGTCAGCAGGCTCTGAAGGCGCATAACCTCATGCACAAAGACATTGATTATATCGTGAAAGACGGGGAGGTAGTCATTGTAGACGAATTCACCGGCAGGCTGATGTTCGGGCGCCGTTACAGCGACGGCCTGCATCAGGCGATAGAGCAGAAGGAAGGCGTGAAGGTAAGGAATGAATCCAAGACGCTCGCGACGATAACGCTGCAGAATTACTTCCGCATGTACGACAAGCTCGCCGGCATGACAGGTACAGCCAAGACTGAGGAAGATGAATTCCGCGACATCTATAACATGGACGTCGTGGTCATCCCGACGAACAGGCCGATGATAAGGGAGGACCTGCCGGATGCCGTTTACGCTACAGAGCAGGGGAAATATCACGCCATCATAGAGAAAATCATCGACGCGCATGAAAAAGGCATGCCGGTGCTGGTGGGCACTATATCCATAGAAAAATCGGAGATAATCGCCGATATGCTGCGCAGGCGCGGTATAAAAAACTTCAATGTGCTCAACGCGAAGCAGCATGAAAAAGAAGCGGCCATCGTCGCGCAGGCCGGCCGCGAAGGCGCCGTCACGATAGCGACGAACATGGCAGGCCGAGGCACGGACATAATCCTCGGCGGCAATCCCGAATTCCAGGCTCTGCGCGAGCTTGAAAAGGAGGGCTTCTCGCCCGAGGCCGTGAACGAGGCGAATTCTCTCACAAAAACAGAAGACGAGGAAATACTGAAAGCCAGAAAGCGGTTCGATGAACTGAACGAGAAGATAAAGGAAGAGCGCAGAGAAGAACAGGACCGCGTCCGCGAACACGGAGGGCTCTGCATCATAGGCACTGAGCGTCATGAATCCAGACGTATAGATAATCAGCTGAGAGGACGTTCCGGACGTCAGGGAGACCCCGGCATCACGCAGTTCTGCATATCACTCGAAGACGACCTCATGAGGATGTTCGGAGGCGACAGGATGAAGTCTGTCGTGGACAGGCTCGGCGTCGGTGAGGACGAGCCGATAGAATCGAACATGGTATCGAAGAGCATCGAGAACGCCCAGAAGAAAGTGGAGGGCAGGAACTTCTCGATACGTAAATACGTACTCCAGTATGACAATGTCATGAACAAGCAGCGGGAGATCATCTACGAGCAGCGCAGGATGGTGCTGTTCGACGAAAATCTCAAGGGCTATATCATGGACATGACGAAACAGATCCTCGACGCTATCATAGATCCGATCGTCATAGAATCGAAGTTCCCGGAAGAATGGGATTTCGACACGCTGAATAAAAATCTGAAAGGCGTCTGCGGCAGATTCAGGGGCATAAGTTATACGGATGAAGAACTGCGCGATGTCGACGAAGATGTGCTTCGGGAGGACGTGATGGAGGCGTTCGACGACCTTTATGAAGAAAAGGAAAAGGAAGTCGGCGAAGACGTCATGCGCGAGCTCGAGCGGATGATACTGATAAGAGTCGTAGACAACAAATGGATGGATCACATCGACGCGATGGATCAGCTGAAGAACGGCATCGGACTGAGAGGCCTCGGCGGACAGGATCCTGCCGGCGCGTACGCCGAAGAGGGCTTCGCCATGTTCGAGGAAATGATACACTCCATACAGGAAGACACTGTCAGATTCTGCTTCAATGTTACTGTTGAGACGAGAACAGAGCGGCGCAGAGTCATGAACGGCGGCACAGAGCGAAAGGATGAATTTGACGAGAACGAGCTGTATGAAGACGCGCCGCAGTCAGGGGTGACTGTAACGACGGGCGGAACGCCTGACGCTCAGGATATCCCGGAGCGCGAACGCACGCAGACGCCGTACAGGCGCGAGCATCCGAAGATCGGGAGGAACGACCCCTGCTGGTGCGGCAGCGGGAAGAAATACAAAAACTGTCACATGCAGTCCGACCTCGAAGAAGAGAAGAAGCACTGGAATTAACAGCGGGATACCGCGAAAGGAAAAATCATGCAGATAGAAGAAATAAAACAGGCTATGCCCGCATTGATGGCGGACATCAAAGAGGCAGGTGAGTCCCTTTGACCCGGCGGGTGTGAAGGGAAAGATAGACGAACTCGCGAAGCAGTCCGAACAGCCCGGCTTCTGGGACGATAACGACGCGGCCCGGAAGGTCATGCTGGAGAAGAGCCGACTCGAAGGGAAAATCGGGCGCTTCCGCGACCTGGAAGAAGGATATGAAGATCTCGAAGTAATGATCGAGCTCGCTGAGGAGGAAGGCGCCGCGCCGGGCACTCCGGAAGGCGACAGCATGGCGGCCGACGTGACAGAGCAGTATGAAAAGACGCGGAAAATGGCCGAGGCTTTCACGATAGAAATACTGCTGACAGGTGAGTACGACGCGAACAATGCGATACTCACTGTCCACGCGGGCGCGGGCGGAACGGACGCTCAGGAATGGGCCGGCCGCCTCATCAGGATGTATACACGCTGGGGCGAGTCAAAGGGCTTCAAAGTAAAGACGGTCGATATCCAGGATAATGAAGAAGGCGGGATCTCCCGCGCGACGATAATAGTTGAAGGAGAAAATGCCTACGGGTATCTCAAGACGGAGAAGGGCGTGCACAGACTCGTGCGCATATCGCCGTTCGATTCTTCCGGCAGGCGCCATACGTCGTTCGCCGCTGTCGAGGTGATGCCTGAGATGGACGAAGATACGGAAGTGGAGATAGATCCCGAGGATATCAGGATAGATACATTCCGTTCGAGCGGAAAGGGCGGGCAGAAAGTAAACAAGACGGATTCCGCTATCCGCATCACGCATATACCGACAAATATCGTCGTAAGCTGCCAGAACGAGCGGTCGCAGTTCCAGAACAAGGATATGGCGATGAGGATCCTGAAATCGAGGCTCATGGAACTGAAAGAGCAGGAGCACAAGGAAAACCTCAAGGAACTGCACGGCGACTACAGTCAGATAACGTGGGGCAGCCAGATAAGGTCATATGTGTTCCAGCCTTATACGCTCGTGAAGGATCACCGCACAGGCGCGGAGTCGGGAAATGTAGAGAAAGTGCTCGACGGAGATATCGACGAGTTCATATACGCGAAGCTAAGGCAGAAAGATTAGGAAAAGGAGAATGATATGCTCAGTTTTCAGGGTTATCAGATAGTGAATATCGAATTTGTGAACAACGAGGACGAAAACACCGAAGTGGAACTCGGTATAAACAACGATCATACGGTCAGCTACAACCACGATGATCAGGTGTGCATCAGCACGGATACCGTAACGATCGAAGATCAGAAAGCGCCTGAGAAATTCAGGCTCGCGGTCACGATACACGGCGAATTTTCATTCGAGCAGGGCGACGACCAGCGCGAGATGCATGTGCAGACATATAATGAAATATTCCCGTTCATAAGGCAGTCGATCGCGTCGATCATGATGACATGCGGCATGCCGCCGTTCTATATCCAGCCGGTGCAGATGACGGCGGAGAATGTAAAGATCGCGGATGACATTGAGGGACTGAACTGATGATAAAAGCAGTACTTTACGATTTTGACGGGACGCTCGCGGATACAGATCAGATAATCGTGAATTCGTGGCAGCACGTTTACGAAACATACGAGGGCGAAAAGCATCCGGTCGATGAGATATACGCCACATTCGGGGAGCCGCTCCGCGATTCGATGAAGAAGGCGTTCCCTGATTACGATACCGATGATGTTATTGAGACATACAGAGAGTATCAGTACAAAATCTTCGACGCGCAGATCAGGATGCACAAGAACGCATATATGATGGTCACGATGGTAAAGGCCGCGGGGATAAAATCGGCGGTCGTTACATCAAGGCTCAGATACACGACAATGAAAGGACTGAAAGCGTTCGGCCTCGATGACTTCTTCGACACCGTCGTCACAGTCGAGGATGTAACAAAAGCAAAACCGGATCCGGAAACGGCGTACGTCGCTCTTGAAAGACTGGGCGTCGGAGAGGACGAAGCATTGATGCTGGGGGATACGGCGTACGATATAAAATGCGCGCATAACGCCGGCGTCAAAGCCGTGCTCGCTACGTGGAGCCTCTCTGCTTCCGGAAGAAAGAAGGAAGAGGACGAGGAGCCTGATTTCGTGATAGCTGATCCTGTCGAGCTTATCCCGGTCATACGCGAACTGAGCGGCGGCACGATAGTGCATGTAGACTGAACCCGTGATCAGTGCAGCCTGCCGCACGGCGCGGCGGGCGGCGCGTTACACATTGAGGAACGCCGCTGTCGCTATGTCAAACATCCTGTGGAGTTTTCTTTTGATCTTTTCTTCGGAATATGATTCAATGTTGAGCCACTCGAACTGCGTGACGAGGTAGACGCTCATATATGCGTCTTCGATCTCGTCTATCGTGTAGCCTTCTTTGTAGCAGCCCTGCTTCATGCCCTCGGCAATGAGCTGCTTGAAAATGTCGCTTATGCCGACCCGGACGGCGTACATCGGGCTGTCCTTTATGCAGTTGAGATACGTAAGGCGGCGCGAAAGATTTATGTACGGCATCGCGTCCAGCACGAGGAATTCAATGACGCGCCGCAGCTTTTCGTCGCTGCTCTCGACGTCTTCAAGTTCGCTGTCCATGAATTTCCTAATAAGTTCCAGTTCGTGTTCGGCCGTCCCCTGGAGCAGACTTTCTTTGTTCGGAAAATAATTATAGAATGTGGCTTTCGAGATCTCGGCCATCTCGGCGATGTCGTCGATCATAGTTTCCTCGTAGCCTTTTGAATTGAAAAGTCGGCGGGATGCTTTGAGTATATTCTGCCGGCACTTTATTTTGTTAGCTTCCCTTCTTGAAATAGCCATTTGCCTCTCCCTCAACAGGTGTCAATCAAAATAATATAATCTGATTACATATTACTACTCAAGTTAAAAATATTCAAGGCGCGGTCGCGGCGGAATTACTGTCCCGCCCGTCTTTGAGGACCTTTACGGCACGCCGGGAAACGCCCATTCTTTTACTTGACACTAAAATTAGAATGGAGTATAATTTACTACATCAGGCGAAGATGTCTGAATATTAAAAAATATGAGTTCTGTGCTATAATGAGAAAAACAACAGTTGTATTGAAGAAGGCGGTATTCTTATGAAAGAGTCAGAACTTGAAGGCAACGGATATAAGGTCTACGGATACAGATGGGTCGTCCTGCTCGTGTACGCGATAAACTGCGTGCTGATACAGGTGATGTGGACCACATTCTTTTCTATCAGTACGGATGCGTGGAAATATTACGGATTCACAGATCCCGTGAAGGGCAACAGCGCGATCAGTCTGCTGTCAGTGATATTCAT
>JAZAUJ010000047.1:0-7065 GCA_036342375.1 Anaerovoracaceae bacterium
CATATATGCGATCGGCCGAAAAGAACAATACAGAAACCGGGCGCATCACGAAAACCCCAGGCGCGATCAATGCGCAGGGTTGTTCCCGGCGCGCGCCCTGGCCCCAGTTCACAGGTCCTGCGCTGATTCTCATCCACAGGCCAGGCTCCCGTTCTCGTTTTCGGCCCACACATCCTGTTTGCGGCTCCGCGTCCCCGCCCCCGGCGCGATCAATGCACAGGGGCAGGCTGTGAGTTCCCGCCCCCCGCTTTTCAGGGAAAAAGAAAAAGGCCACCGCCTCGCGATGGCCCGTACATTCAACTGTAATTACTCAGCCTTTGGAGCATCTACAGGACATGCTTCTGCACATGCGCCGCACTCGATGCACTTGTCAGCGTCGATAACGCGAGCGCCGTCGCCTTCCGAGATAGCCTCTACCGGGCATTCACTTTCACATACTCCGCAGTTGATGCAAGTGTCGTCAATCTTGTAAGCCATGTCATTTCCTCCTTATTTAAAATGATCCGTTAAATTCGCTTGATTAAGCTTATGACTAAGTATACCATTGAGGTACGGAGATGTAAAGATGAAAGTATATGCGCTCACGGGGCGGAGCGGCACCGGAAAAAGCTATCAGGCCATTAATTTATGCAAGGACCGCGGCATCGAAGGGATAATCGATGACGGCCTTTTTGTGTACAATAATACAGTGCAGGCGGGCACGTCTGCGAAGAGGCAGCCGACAAAGATCGGCGCCATAAAAACGGCGATGTTCATGAATGAAAAAGAGCGCACCGCGGCCGCGAAAGCGATAAAACGGTGCAGGCCGGAGAGCATACTCATACTCGGGACATCGGACGACATGGCCGTGCGCATTGCTGAGGCGCTCGACCTTCCGGAGATATCGGAATTCATCCACATCGAGGATATCACGACCGAGAGCGAGCGGAAGATCGCGGAAAAACAGCGCGGCCGCGAAGGCAAGCATGTCGTGCCGGTGCCGACGTTCCAGCTGAAGCGGCAGTTCTCGGGGTACTTCGTGAACCCGATGAACATATTCAAGGATATGGGCTTTGGCGCGGGCAGCTACAAGATGCAGGAGCGCTCAGTGGTCCGGCCGACGTACAGCTATCTCGGCGAGTTCATGATATCGGATAAAGTGATCTCGGACATTGTGCGCGAGGAGGCCGCGAAGCTCGGCGGCGTGTGCGAGGTGCACAGGGTGAACGCCGAGAAGACGGTAGACGATCTGCGAGTGCGCATCCAGCTGTCGATGCAGTCGGGGCAGAACGCAGTGACTACAGGACGGGCGCTCCAGAAAAGCTGCAAGACGATGATAGAGCACATGACCGCGTTCAACGTCGGGAGCATTGATATTGACGTAAAGGAGCTTATATGGCCGGAAGATTCGAGTACAGAGTAAAAGATTTTGACCCCGTGCACATCTTCGAATGCGGGCAGTGCTTTCGCTGGGAGAAGACGGACGAAGACGTGTTCGAAGGAATCGCGGGAGCGAGGCCGGCGAGGGTGACGTATCTGCCTTCAGCGGAAAACAGATACGAGGGGGAACTCATCGTCGACGACTGCAGCAATGCCCCGGACCGCGGTTTCTGGTATGAGTATTTCGACCTCGGGCGTGACTACGGCGCGATAAAAAGGACGCTCGCCGAAAAGGACGAAGTCATCGCGCGGGCGATAAAGAGCGGGGAAGGGATCAGGATCCTGAAGCAGGACAGATGGGAAGCATTGATCTCATTCATCATTTCTCAGAACAACAATATCCCGCGAATAAAAAAGAATATACGCGATCTGACGGAACTGTTCGGAGAGCCGGCCGGGAGCATTGGCGGCTGTGAATACCACGCGTTCCCGGAGCCGGAAGTCCTCGCGGCGCTTTCGCCTGAGGATCTGGCGCCGGTCAGGCTCGGGTACAGGGCGAGATATCTTGTCGAGACCGGGCGGCAGATCGCCGAGAACGGGACGGGATATATGGACGGACATCTCACGGACCTTTGCGGCGTCGGGCCGAAAGTCGCGAACTGCGTGGCGCTTTTTTCGATGGGCAGATACGACGCGTTCCCGGTCGACACCTGGGTCAGGCAGGTCATGGAGCGCGAGTACGGGCTGACCGGGAAAAAAGCGATAGAATCATTCGCCGAAGAGACGTTCGGGGAATTCGGCGGATTCGCGCAGCAGTATCTCTTTTATTACATCCGCGAACAGAGCGCCTGCGGGCAGTCGCATCTTGTGAAATAACGGGGCGGCGCATTGATGCTGCCGGGCCTTTCGCCGCGATATCAATGCATTGATGTAAAAAAATATATAATTTTGCGGGACCGGTATTGACATCGGTCCTTATTTGCGTAAAATATAGTTAGCACTCAAAATTGAAGAGTGCTAACAGAGCAAATACGCAGATAATAAAATTAAAATAACGGAGGTCATTATCATGAGTTTTGGAATCAAACCTTTAGGCGACAGAGTCGTCGTCAAGAAACTTGAAGCTATCGAGAAGACTGCCGGCGGCATCATCCTTTCTGGGAACGCGAAGGAAGAGCAGCAGGTATCGGAAGTCGTGGCGGTAGGTCCGGGAACGAAGGACGTTGAGATCGAAGTGAAGGTCGGAGACAAAGTCATCACATCGGCATATGCGGGCACGGACGTTAAATACCAGGGCGAGGATTACAGCATCCTGAGCCAGAAAGATATTCTTGCGACGGTTGAGTAATAAACAGGAGGAAAGTTGAAATGGCTAAAGATTTATATTACGGAGAAGAAGTCAGGGCGAAGCTCCTGAAAGGCGTAGACAAACTGGCGGATACAGTAAAGATCACGCTCGGACCTAAGGGCAGAAACGTTCTGCTCGAGAGAAAATACACATCGCCGCTGATCACGAACGACGGCGTTACGATCGCGAAAGAGATCGAACTCGAAGACGGAGTTGAAAACATGGGCGCGCAGCTCGTAAGAGAAGTCGCCACGAAGACGAACGACGTAGCGGGCGACGGAACGACGACAGCTACACTGCTCGCTCAGGTCATCATAAAAGAAGGATTCAAGAACATCGCCGCGGGCGCGAACCCGATGATCCTGAAGAGAGGTATCTCGGGCGCTGTAGACGCAGCGGTCGACGCTATCGAAGAGAACTCGAAAGAAGTCAAAACGAGCGAGAGCATCGCTCAGGTCGCTGCCGTTTCTTCCGGAGAGGAAGAGATCGGACGTCTGATCTCCGAAGCGATGGAGAAGGTCGGACACGACGGCGTTATCACTGTTGAAGAATCGAAGTCGATGGGAACGACGCTCGAAGTCGTTGAAGGTATGCAGTTCGACAGAGGATATCTCTCACCGTACATGGCTACGGACATGGAGAAGATGGAAGCGGTCCTCGAAAATCCGCTGATCCTCATCACAGACAAGAAGATCTCGAACATCCAGGAGATCCTGCCGCTGCTCGAACAGGTAGTGAAGGCCGGCAAGAAGCTCCTCATCGTAGCTGACGATGTCGAGGGCGAAGCGCTCGCTACTCTCGTAGTCAACAAGCTGAGAGGCACGTTCGACTGCGTCGCCATCAAGGCTCCGGGCTTCGGCGACAGAAGGAAAGCAATGCTCGAAGACCTGGCTATCCTCACGGGCGGCACAGTTATCAGCGAAGAAGTCGGTTATGACCTCAAGGAAGCGACGATGGATATGCTCGGAACGGCTACGACAGTCAAGGTCGACAAAGAGAACACGGTCATCGTGGGCGGATCCGGAAATAAAGCGGATGTCGACGCGAGAGCCGCTCAGATCAGGAATCAGATCGATGAGACCACATCGGACTTCGATAAGGAAAAGCTGCAGGAGAGACTTGCCAAGCTGACAGGCGGCGTAGCCGTTATCAGAGTCGGAGCAGCTACTGAGACAGAACTCAAGGAAAGAAAGCTCAGGATCGAAGACGCCCTCAACGCGACAAAGGCCGCTGTTGAAGAGGGTATCGTCCCTGGCGGCGGCGTAGCGCTCGTAAACGCTATCCCGGCGGTCGCGAAGTATGTGAAGAACCTCGCGGGCGACGAGAAGACAGGCGCCGAGATCATCATGAGAGCTCTGGAAGAGCCTGTACGCCAGATCGCTGAGAACGCGGGCTTCGAAGGCAGCGTCATCGTGGCGAAGGTCAAGGGCAGCAAGGTAGGAACAGGCTTCAATGCCGCTACAGAGCAGTACATGGATATGATGGACGCCGGTATCGTAGACCCGGCCAAGGTCACGAGGAACGCTCTGCAGAACGCAGCTTCGGCTTCGGCATTGCTGCTGACAACAGAGGCGGGAGTCGTGGATATCCCGCAGGAACCTGATCCGGCTGCGGCAGCCGCGGCGGCTCAGATGGGCGGCGGCATGGGCGGCATGATGTAAAGCCGGCCACCGGACGGATAAAAAAAGATAACAAAAGGCAGCCTGACGGCTGCCTTTTTAATTAAAAAAAGAGACATCGATTCTTCGATGCCGCTTCTCCCCTAATAAAGTGAAATATCAGTTAATCTCAATGTTATACCCATTCCGGCCGTGCAGAGTATGTGTCCGTACCCGTCCGGGCATACCTCGCGGCCATGCTAATATAAGTCCCCTTTTCAATGTAATGATATCATCCGGCGGGGAAAAGCGGAAGTACGGATAATGTCATGACGTCCGCCATAATTCGTACTTGACTTTTTTCGAATTTTGTGATTTTTTACGCGTGGGGCCGCGCCGCGCCGGGCGCCCCTTCCGATTGAAAAAGGCATATAATCATTGTATAATTAACTATTAAATCGAATGACGGAAGAGTACTTAGATAGGGAGGGCAAATATGGCTGAATATTTTAATGAACAGTCCAGGACATTCAACGAATACCTGCTGATCCCGGGGTATACCTCGGCGGACTGCACGGTCGAGAATGTCAGTTTGAAAACGCCGATCGTAAAGTTCAGAAAAGGCGAGGAGCCGGAGCTGTCTATGAACATCCCGCTCGTGTCAGCGATCATGCAGGCAGTGTCGGACGACAGGATGGCGGTAGCGCTCGCGAAAGAAGGCGGGATCTCGTTTATATACGGATCGCAGCCGATAGAAAAACAGGCGGCGATGGTCTCGAAAGTAAAAAGCTTCAAAGCCGGATTCGTCCCGAGCGACGCGAATATAAGGCCGGATCAGACGCTGAAAGATGTACTTGAACTCAAGGAAAAGACCGGCCATTCCACGACGGCGGTGACAGCGGACGGCACGCCTGACGGTGAGATGCTCGGCATGGTCACGAGCAGGGACTACAGGATCAGCCGGATGCCGCTCGACACTAAGGTCAGCGAATTCATGACGCCGTTTGAAAAACTCGTCACAGCGAAAGAAGGCATCTCGCTCCACGACGCGAACGATGTGATATGGGACAACAAACTCAACGCCCTTCCGATCATTGATGATAACAGAAGACTGAAATATTTCGTCTTCAGAAAAGACTATGAAGCCCACAAGCGCAACGTGAACGAGCTGCTCGACGAAGACAAGCAGTACATCGTCGGCGCGGGCATAAATACAAGAGACTATAAAGAAAGAGTCCCGGCGCTGCTCGACGCCGGCGTAGATATCATCTGCATGGACTCGTCCGAAGGCTACAGCGAATACCAGTCGAACACGCTGAAATGGATACGCGAGAATTACGGCGACTCCGTGAAATGCGGCGCCGGAAATGTTGTTGACCGCGAAGGCTTCCTGTTCCTCGCAAAGGCGGGCGCGGACTTCGTAAAAATCGGCATCGGTGGCGGATCCATATGCATCACGAGAGAGCAGAAAGGCATCGGCCGCGGACAGGCGTCGGCCGTGCAGGACGTCGCGAAGGCGCGCGACGAATACTTCGAAGAGACCGGGATATATATCCCGATCTGCTCCGACGGCGGCATTGTCTATGACTACCACATGACACTCGCACTCGCGATGGGAGCCGACTTCCTGATGCTCGGACGCTACTTCGCGAGATTCGACGAAGCGCCGAGCGCCAGACTCACAGTGAACGGGAATTACGTCAAAGAGTACTGGGGCGAGGGATCGAACCGCGCGCGCAACTGGCAGCGCTACGACCTCGGCGGCGACAGCAAACTTTCATTCGAGGAGGGCGTCGATTCGTACGTGCCTTACGCCGGACCGCTGTCCGCGAACGTCCGCCAGTCGCTCCAGAAAGTGAAATCCACAATGTGCAACTGCGGATGCACGAACCTCGCGGACTTCAGAAAGAACGCGAAGATGACGCTCGTATCCGCGACATCGATCGTCGAAGGCGGCGCGCACGACGTCATAAAGAAAGACATCAGTTACAGCAATATCAGATAATCATTACGGGGCCGGCGTCGATGCCGGCCTTGCTGACATACAAAAGGAGAAATCAATGCAGCACGAATGTATCCTCGTCCTCGATTTCGGAGGCCAGTACAACCAGCTGATCGCGCGGCGCGTGAGAGAATGCGGCGTCTACGCGGAAGTTCACCCTTATACGATGACCGCGGAAGAGATCCGCGCCATGTCGCCGAAGGGAATAATCTTCACAGGCGGCCCGAACAGCGCATACGGCGAAAACGCGCTGAAATACGACAAGGGCATTTTTGACCTCGGCATCCCGATCCTCGGCATCTGCTACGGCGCGCAGCTGATAGCCGCGGCAGCGGGAGGCAGAGTCGAACACATAGAAACGAGCGAATTCGGCCACACCGACGTGAAACTCGATAACAGCTCCGTCCTTTTCAAAAACCTTCCGTCAGAAACGGTCGCGTGGATGAGCCACAGCGACACGATCACGGCGGCGCCGGACGGATTCAGAGTCACCGCCGAGTCAGAGCATTGCCCGGTGGCCGGCTTCGAAAACCCGGAACGCGGACTGTACGCGACACAGTTCCACCCCGAAGTCCAGCACACGCGCGGCGGCACGGAAATACTGCGCGCGTTCGTTATCGACGTCTGCGGATGCTCGGGCGACTGGGAAATGTCATCATTCATCGAGACCACAACAGCCGCGATAAAGGAGAAGGTCGGAGACGGCCGCGCCCTGTGCGCCCTCTCGGGCGGCGTGGACTCATCCGTCGCCGCCGTCC